>JBIKUT010000122.1:0-6504 GCA_044347465.1 Ramlibacter sp. | reverse complement strand
TGCCAGGCCGTCCAATCCGGCGTAGACCTGCGACGCCATGTACAGATAGGGGTTGGCTGCGGGCTCGCCGATGCGGTTTTCGATGCGGGTGGCGTGGTCGCCGCAGTCGCCGATCACACGCAGCATGGCGCCTCGGTTGTCGCGTCCCCACAGCACCGATTGCGGCGCCAGTGCGTTGGGCCGGAAACGATCGAAGCCGTTGATGGTGGGCGTACACAGGGGCGCCATGCCGCGCGCGTGACGCAGCAGACCCGCCAGCCAGTGCTCGCCGAGGTCCGACAGCGTGAGCGCCGCATCGAGCGGACCGGCCTGCGGTGCGGGGGTGTCACGGCGCATCGCATTACCGCCATCGGACAGCCGCACCAGCGATTGGTGCAGATGCCAGCCACTGGACATGATGTTCGGGAAGGGCGGTCGACACACGAAGCTGGCGTGGTAGCCCGCGCGCCGCAGCGCCATGCGTACCGCGTTGCGAAAGACCACCATATGGTCGGCGGCCGTCATGGCATCGGTGGCGTCGAACACCGCCTCGACCTGCGACGGACCCAGCTCCAGTTCCAGCGAGGACAGCGGCAGCCCCATGGACTGCGCGGTGTGCTGCACGATGCGCAGCGCCGGCTCGGCCATGTCGTACCAATCTTCTCCCAGCAGCTTGTAGCCCGGGTGGATCAATTCGACCTGGGGCGGCAGGCCGGGCCAGTCGGCGCGATCCGGATCCAGTTGCGGCGAGGCGTCGGTGATGCGGTAGATGTGAAACTCCACCTCCAGCCCGCAGCGCAGGCCCAAGCCCTCCTGGGCCAGGCGCGCCAGCGCGCGCTCCAGCACGCGGCGCGTGTCCAGTGCCACGGGCGTGCCGTCCTGGAAAAACGCTTGGGCGCGCAGCCAGCCGCTGCCGGTGGACCCCGGCAGCTCGCGCAGGCTGCTCGGATCGGGCAGCAGCATCACGTTGTTCGCTTGGCCGAAGCCGGGCAGCGAGTCGGTACCACCGGGCTCGAACACCTTGAAGGCGGTGCGATCGGAGGTGTCCTTGAGCACCAGCGTGCTGACCATGCCGATGCCCTCGCGCAGCGCGCGGACAGCCGCCTGCGCGGTCAGGGTCTTGCTCCGTGTCTGACCATGCAGGTCGCACCAGGCGATGCGCACCCGATCGAGGCCGCTCGCTTCGATCTGGGCGATGGCCTGGACCACCGCTTGTTCGCGTGCGGCATCGTGCACGCCGCAGCGCTGCGCAAAATGGCTCATGCCTTCACCGGGTCGGGGGCCGGGGTGGTCCAAGGCGCCTGCGCGCGCTTGGCTTGCGTCTGCTCGCCCCACCAGGTGCCCCAGGTGCCAGCGGGTGCAATGCCGTCCACCGTATCGGGGCCGTGCATCTGCGCGTGCAGTGCGGGATCGGCCACGCCCGGCGGCGTGCCGCCGGCGGCCACGGTGTCGATGGCCGCCAGCAACATGCGTCGGTTGGCCATGATCACCTTGTCGGTGGTGCCCAGGTGCTCGCGGGTGCGGTCCTGGATCGGGCCCATGCTCTCCACCGCCCACTGGTCATGCACGTTGATGTCCTCCTCGCCCATGCCCAGGAACGTGGACGTGCGTTGTTCCTGCGCGTTGAATCCCCAGTCGTTGTGACGGCCCGATTGCGGGATGAAGTCGGGGCCGGGGATGAACTGCGCGCGTTGCAGGCGCATCGCCTCCTTGTCCACCGGCTTGTCAAAGCTGGTGAAGAAGGCGTACCAATAGGTGTGCGTGTCGTCGATCGGCACATGCATCTGCGTGATCGTGAGCGTCTCCGACAGCGGGATCACGAAGGTGGACGGAAAGATGCCATGCGTGATGCGCACATGCGTGAGGGCCTCCGTCATCGGCCGCAGCGTGGTGATCTGCAGGCCCCAGGGACGTGGCTCGAAGCTGATGTCCGGGCGGTGGAACTCGCGCATCACGCGCGTCATCGGCCAGCGCTCGCCGCCAAAGTCGCCGGCACTGGCGCTGCGAAACTGCTTGCCGGCGGCGTTGTCGCCGATGTCTTCCAGCGGCGCGTCGTTCAGGAAACGGTGCAGAAAAGAGGTGTGCACCGGGTCCAGCCCGACTTCGAAGGCCTGCAGCCAGTTGCATTGCCACATGCCTTTGTAGGCAAAGGTGTGGGTGCCTGGCGCGGCAAAGCAGTCAAACGCAGGGAATGGCGGCGCCGCATCAGCCTGCCCGAGCCACGCAAACAGCACGCCGCTGCGCTCGATCACCGGGTAGGCGCCTTGTTGCACCCGCTCGCACAGTCGGCTGCCCACCGGCTCGCCCGGCGTCTCCAGGCAACGGCCGGTGGCGTCGAACTTCCAGCCGTGAAAAGGGCAGCGCACCCCGTCGCCCTCGTGCCGGCCGAAGGCCAGGTCGGCATTGCGGTGCGGGCAGTCGCGATCGAGCAGGCCCCAGCGACCCTGGTCGTCCTTGAACAGGATGAAGTCCTGGCCCAGCACCCGCACGGCCTTCAAGGGGCGCTGCGCCATGCGGGCGTCGAGCCGCGGATCGAACTCGTCCACCAGGGCCACCGGCTGCCAGTAGTGGCGCATCAAGGCGCCGCAGGGCGTGCCCGGCCCGATCCGGGTGATGCGTTCGTTCTGTTGTGCGTGCATGGCGCCTCTGAGGATGGAGCCGCCCCAGGTGGGCGGGTATTGCTCAGCTGCAGTTTAGCGGCCCCGTGGCCGCGCCATCCCCGCGTGCCTGCGGGCGCCTGAGTCAGCGGCTTCGTGGGCGGCTCAGTGGGCGACCTCTAACGCGCGCTCGGGGGTGGGATGGCCCGTGCGCGTGGGTGGGGCGCTCCGCGGGCGATTGCCGGCCCCGCTCGCAGGCCCCGGCGCGCGTGGGCGATCTTTTTCGCGGGTCAATCCATAGGCCGTGGCGGTGACCGCCAGGACGGTCTGAGCCCGCTGCGTGATCTCGGGCGTGCGTGAAAGGGGATTCGAAGGCGGGTGCTGCATGACAACTTTCGGAAGGCGTGCGCCAGTATGGGCGGGCCGATTCCAGCCCGGTGCACGCGGGCGGTGCGATCTCACACAAATGGATGGCGTCTGACGCGTTGAAACGCAGGCTTCGACGCGATCGCACGCAGGTGTCTGGCCGCGTGCGTGTCGCCGCTCAGTCTTCGAGCGATGCGCTCCAGCGCGCGTCCCAGCCTCGGCGGGTCTGGTCCAACTCACGCCGCTCGCGCTTGGTGGGGCGACCGTGTTCGATCGACAAAGCGGGCTCGGGTGCATCGCGCCGCGCCTGGGCCTGACGCTCACGCATCGCGATACTCTCGGGGGTTTCCGCGTACAGCAGCTGCGCCACGGGGGCGGACCCGCGCAGACCCGAGAGCCCGCGCACGACCACCGTGCGCACCGCGGCATCAAGTCGAATCGCCACGGTGTCGCCCACCTTCACCTCACGCGCGGGCTTGGCCGCTTGGCCGTTGACCGCCACACGCCCCAGGTCCAGGTCTTCGCTGGCCAGCGACCGGGTCTTGTAAAAGCGCGCGGCCCAGAGCCACTTGTCGATGCGCTGTCGTTCCATCCGCCGAGGGGACGCCTTAGTTCGTCGCGCCCAGCGCGATCGCGGCCTCGCGCGAGGCCGCCAAAGCGGCCGCATCGGGGGCGGCTTGCGTGGGCCAACCGCCCATGTGCTGCTGCGCGATATCAGCCAGCGCCGCGATCCAGGCCGGGTGGTCGTTCAGACAGGCGATGGCGTGGTACTCGCGTCCGCCCGCCATCAGGAAGGCTTCCTTGCCCTCCATGCCGATCTCCTCGATCGTCTCCAGGCAGTCGCTGGTGAAGCCGGGGCACACCACATCGACCCGCCCGACACCGCGCTGGGCCAGCGCCTGCAGGGTCGGCTCGGTGTAGGGCTCGAGCCACTTGGCCTTGCCAAATCGTGACTGGAAGCTCACCGTGTAATCGGTCTTGGCCAGGCCCAAGCGGGTCGCCAGCAGGCGGCCCGTCTTGTGGCATTCGCAGTGATAGGGATCGCCCCGCATCAGCGTGCGCTCGGGCACGCCATGAAAGCTCATGAGCAGATGGTCGGGCTTGCCGTGCTCACGCCAGTGCGTCTCGACGCGGCGTGCCAGGGCTTCGATGTAGCCCGCATCGTCGTGGTAGCGGTTCACAAACCGCAGCTCGGGCACGAGGCGGGTGCGCGTCACCCAGGTGTTGACCGCATCGATCACGCTGGCGGTGGTGGTGGCCGAATACTGCGGGTAGGCCGACAGCACCAGGATACGGGTCGCACCGGCGTCCTTCAGGGCGTCTAACTGCGAGGCCATCGACGGATTGCCATAGCGCATCGCGTAGCGCACCACCACACGGTGGCCGCGCGCAGACATTTGTTCCTGGAGCAAAGCGGCCTGGCGCTCGGTGTAGACCTTCAGCGGCGAGCCCTCGGGCGTCCAGATGGTGGCGTACTTGGCCGCGGACTTGCCCGATCGCAGGGGCAAGATGATCCCGTGCAGCAGCGGCAGCCAGATGGCGCGGGGGATTTCGACCACGCGCGGGTCACTCAGGAACTCGCGCAGGTAGCGACGCACGGCGGCCGCCGTGGGCGCATCGGGCGTGCCCAGGTTACACAAAAGAATGCCCGTGACCGGACCCTGCCCGTGGGAAAACGAGGGCTCCGAGTGAAAAGGGAGAACGGCGGCCATCCGCTATTCTCGCCTGCATGCTGAACCGAGGAAAAATCCGGGCCATTTCACTGGACCTGGACGACACGCTGTGGCCGATCTGGCCCACCATCGAGCGGGCCGAAAAAGTCCTGCACGCCTGGCTGGCCCAGCACGCACCCGCGACGGCGACCCAATGCGCCACCCCCGAAGCCCTGCGCGAGATCCGCACCCACATGGTGCAGCACCGGCCGGACCTGGCGCACGACATGAGCGGCCTGCGCCGCGAGTCCATCCGCCTGGCCCTCACCCGCGCGGGCGATGACCCTGCACTGGCCGAGCCCGCCTTCGAGGTCTTTTTCGCCGAGCGCCAGAACGTCACTTTCTTTCCGGATGTCCTGCCGGCCCTGGAATTCCTGGCGGCGCGCTACCCCTTGGTGAGCCTGTCCAACGGCAACGCCGACCTGGCGCGGGTGGGGCTCACGCGGTATTTCCAGGGCGGCCTGTCCGCCTTCGCCTTCGGCGTGGCCAAGCCCGATGCGCGCATCTTTCATGCGGCAGCCGATCTGGTCGGCGTGGCCGCCCATGAAGTCCTGCATGTGGGTGATGACACGGCGCTGGACGTGCTGGGCGCACGCAAGGCCGGCATGCAGGCCGCCTGGTTCAACCGGGCTCAAGCCCCCTGGCCCCATGCGGACGATGCGCACGCCGACGGGCATGGGCCCGACTTCGAGTTCGCCAGCTTCAGCCAGCTGTGCGACGCGCTGAGCTGAGCGTCGTCGCCACGCGCTGTCCGGACATCACGGCGCCCTCCAGCGTGGCGGGGTAGGGGCCTTCGACCCAATCACCGCAGGCCCACAGCCCCTCGGCAATCGCGATGCCCGGTCGCACCAGACCGGGCGTGCAAGCGAAGGTGGCGCGCTTTTCCACCACGGTGCGCAGGGGCGCGACGTCGTGCCAGCCCAGTGCGTGGGCCTGCGCCAGCACCTGGCGCTCCAGCGCCTCGCGCTCGCCCTGGCAGGCACTGGCCACGAAGGCCAGCAAGCCCGGCGGGCCGTCCAGTTGCCCGCGGTCGAACACGAATTGCGCGGGGGCGCCGGGGCCTTCTCGCAGGGCCAGCATGGGGGCGGGCAGGGTGCGCGCGCTGGTCGCATAGACCGTGGCGATGGCCTCATGCCGCAAGGTCTGCGCGTGTGCGAGCCAGGCCGGTGCCTCGATGACGTTGTCTTGCAGCAGCCGGATGGCATCCCAGCTCGGGCAGGCCAGCACCACCGCATCGAAGCGGTCGGCATCCACCTGCCAGCCGCTGACGGTGCGCGCGAGCAGGGCGACGCGGTGACCCGTGCGCACCGTCGCACCTTGGGCGGCCAGCCAGGCGGCGGCCGCTTCGGGCATCAGCTGCCCCAGCGGCGCGCGAGGCAGCAACAGCCACGATGCGCCCCATTCGCCCCAGCCCTCGCCAAACAGCGCGTCGCGCAGCACGCGCAGGAACACCTGCCCACTGGCCTGCTGCGAGGGCGTGTTCAGCGCGGACACGCACAGGGGCTCGATCACGTCTGTGCGCACCCGCTGGGGCAGACCGTCGCACAGCGAGGCCACGCTCAGGTGGGCGGCGCAATGAAAGTCTTGCGCCCGCCAGGCCAGGCAGGTGCGCACAAACGCCAGTCGATCGGCCCAGCGCCAGCCGCGCGCGGTGGCAATGCCCCAGACCGCATCCAGGGGTGCAGGCAATGCGGGCAGTGCCAGGCCCTGGCCCTGCGGATCGCGCAGCGACAAAGGCAGCCCGCGCAGCACCTGCGCTGGCGCCACGCCCACGGTTTGCATCAGTGACAGCGTGTGGCGGTAGGCGCCAATCAGAATGTGCTGCCCGTGGTCCAGGTCCACGCGGCGGC
>JBIKUT010000121.1:0-6516 GCA_044347465.1 Ramlibacter sp. | reverse complement strand
GCGGGCATAGGTGGCCAGCAGCGACTTGAATTTCACGCCCTGCTCGTTGGGGCGCGGGTAGGTGTAGGTCAGCGCGCCGGTGGGACACGCCGTGGTGCAGGCGCCGCAGCCCACGCACAGATTGGGGTTGACCTTGATTTGCTGGCGCGCGGTGTCCGAGCTGATGGCAAGCGCGGAGCAGACCTCGATACAGGCATTGCAGCCCACCTGCGTGTTGCGGCTGTGGGCGCAGAGCTTTTGCTTGTACTGGAAGAACTTGGGCTTTTCGAACTCACCCACCCGCTCACGCAGTTGCAGGATGGCAGCCAGACGGTCTTGTGAGGTGCTGGCGGGTGGCAGGTGCACATAGCCCTGGGGCTTGGCGTGCTGGGTGAAGGCGGGCTGCTCGCGCAGGTCCAGCACCAGATCGAAGGCCTGGGTGTGCGAGGCCGCCTCGCGGCCGAAATCGATGGCGCCTGCGGCGTCACACGCCTTCACGCAGGCGCGGTGGCTGCGGCAGGCGTCCAGGTTCACCTGGTAGTCCAGGCCGATCGCGCCCTCGGGGCACGCAGTGATGCAGGCATTGCAACGGGTGCACAGGTCCAGATCGATGGGGTTGTTCTGGGTCCAGGCCAGCTCGAAAGCGCCCAGCCACCCAGTGATGTGATCGATGCGGCCCGCGAGCACCGCATGCTCGCGCGCCTGCGCGCCCGCACCGCCTTGGGCGAACAGCGTGACCTGCAGAACGTCCGAGAGGCTGGCGGCCAGGGTCTGGGCTTGATCCAGCGGACCGACGATCAGCACGCGCCCCTGGCTGGTGTAGGTGACGGTGGCCACCGGCTCGGGCTCGGGCAGTCGTGCGCTGGCCAGAAGCGCGGCCAGCTTGGGCATGGCGCGCGCGGCGTCGCGGCTCCAGCCACCGGTCTCGCGGATGTTGACGAAGCGCATCGGCGCCCACGCCGCCGCTCGGCCCTCCTGGGCGGCGACCTGGGCCTGTTGTTCGGCCAGGTCCGCAAAGAGACGCTGCTCCTGGGTGCAGGCCACCACCAGGTCTTGACCGCTGCCCGCGGCCTGCAGGAAGGCGGCCACATCGCGCCGACACAAGGCGGTGTGCAGCGTCAGATCTTCATTGAGCGCCTGGCCCAGGGCCTTGGGGTCCAGGGGCTGGGTCTTGTTGCAGTCGCAGATCAGGGTCGGCATCGGGGGCGCGTTGAGCGGTGTCGTTCGCGGTGTCGTTTGCGGGAGGGGACTCGGTCTCGGGTGGCTCGAAGTCAGGCGGCCCTGACTGTGCCACGGTTTGCACGTCGCCCTGCGTTGAAGGGTCACCCAAAGTCGTGGCCAGGCCCTCAGGGTTTTCCTTGGGGCGTGCGCTTGGATCCTCACGAAACAGCCCCAGGAATTCAGCGCTGGCGAGGCTGCGAAGCATGCTGGCGGGCAGGGGGTCGGGCTTGCCGTAGTCGTCGATGTAGATGTCCAGGCCGTCCATCACATTGAAGTGCGGATCGGCGAAGAGTTTTTTCATCGCGGCGTTGCGCACCTCGGGCGCGACCTGGGGGGCGGTGTAGCGGCTGAAGTCCGACTCGGGCGTGAGGGCCTGCACGTCGGCCAGCGTGGGCGGCGGCTCGCTGGGTGTGGCTGCGGGCGACGACGCGGGGGTCTCACTTGGAGGGGCCGCGAGAGCCGACGGGTCGGCAGGCGCAGGCACTGCGGTGGACGGCGTCGGCGCAGGCGGCTCGGGCGCCAGCGGACGTCCCTCCTTGGCATCGAGCTTGCGCTGCGACCAGCGGCCCAAGAAGCCATCAGCCATGACCACCCCCACCCCCGCCACCACCCCCTTGGCCACCCGGCCCACCTTTGTAGGCCTTGCCGGTGCTGACCGAGGCAGGGTTGCCAAAGCGGTCCTGCAAGGGCTGAAAGCTGTCGGGTCGTTTGCGCCGTTTGGGTTCGGGCGTGTAGTGCGCCTGCGCGAATTCACGCACCCACTCGACGATGTCGGCCGGCGCTGGCACCTGCTCCACCTGCTCCTGGGCATCGAGCCAGCGACCCGCGTCGTGATAGCTCAAGGTGACGATCTGGGGAAGCGCGATGGGCGTGTCGGCCAGGCTGGCTTCTTCTTCCATGCGCCACATCACGAACCAGCAAGGCGCGGACGTGGTGACATTGAGGTAGTAGCCCTCGGCGTCATCGCGAAAGAGTTCGACGGTGAAGCCGGGGTGCAGCCAGTCCTCGGTGCGCGCGTCGCGGCGCAGGCAACGAGGCGCATCGCCAAAGCCCGCCTCGTGCGGCACCACATCGTGCAGCTGCCAACGATAAGGCTGCCAGCGGTTGTCGATGGCCTCGCGGCGCATGACCACGGCCACTTGCACGCTGGGACGCACGCTCATGACGCCGCCTCGCTGGTCGCCTGCAAGCGCACCGCGCAGTACTTGAACTCAGGGATCTTGCCCACCGGATCCAGGGCCGCATTCGTGAGTAAGTTGGCCGCGGCCTCGGCATAGGCGAAGGGCATGAACACGGTGCCATCGGGCGTGCCGTCGTCGCGGCGCACATGGCAGCGAACTTCGCCACGGCGCGATTGCAGGCGCGCCATCTGGCCCGCCACCAAACCGAGGCGAGCCAGTTCGCGGCCATTGAGTGAGGCGGTGGCCACCGGCTCGATCGCGTCGAGCACCGCGCTGCGGCGGGTCATGCTGCCGGTGTGCCAGTGTTCAAGTTGGCGGCCCGTGATCAGGACCAGCGGGTAGTCGGCATCGGGGCGTTCATCGGCCAGCACGATCTGCGCGGGCACCAGGTGCACGCGGCCATCGTCGGTGGGGAATTGATCGGTGAACACCACCGGCTGGCCCGGATCGTCTTCACTCAGACACGGGTAGGTGACCGCGCCTTCGCGCTCGAGCCGCGCCCATGAAATGCCCGCGATCGCGCCGTGCATGGCCTGGCGCATTTCTTCATAGACCGCGGCGACTCCCGCATGGTCACCGGCGTAGTGCCAGGCCAGCCCCATACGGCGCGCCATCTCCTGGATCAAAGCCAGGTCAGGGCGCGCGTCGCCGGGCGGATCGATCGCCTGACGCCCCAGTTGCACGGTGCGGTCGGTGTTGGTGACCGTGCCGGTCTTCTCGGGCCAGGCGGTGGCGGGCAAGACCACATCGGCCAGCCAGGCCGTCTCGGTCAGGAAGATGTCTTGCACCACCAGGTGCTCCAACGCCGCCAGCGCCGCGCGGGCATGGTTCAAATCGGGGTCGCTCATCGCGGGGTTCTCACCCTGCACGTACATGCCGCGCACCTTGTGCGGGTCGGTGTCGGGCGCCAGGGCCTTGTGCATGATCTCGACCACCGTGTAGCCAGGATGGTCGTCCAGGCGCGCGCCCCAGAATTTTTCGAACCATGCGTGTGCGTCAGCCTGGTCCACCCGCTGGTAGTTGGGGAACATCATGGGGATGAGGCCGGCGTCGCTGGCGCCTTGCACATTGTTCTGGCCCCGCAGCGGATGCAGGCCGCTGCCGGGTTTGCCGATCTGGCCAGCCACTGCGCACAGCGCAATCAAGCAGCGCGCGTTGTCGGTGCCGTGCACATGCTGGCTCACGCCCATGCCCCACAGGATCATGGCGGACTTCGCCTGCGCGAAGGCGCGCGCCACCTCGCGAATCTGCGGTGCGGGCACGCCACACACCGGCGCCATCGCCTCCGGCGAGAACGGCGCGACGCTGGTCTGCAAGGCCTCGAAGTTGCTCGCACGCTGCGCAATGAAATCACGATCCGCCAGGCCCTCTTCGAGGATGGTGTGAATCATCGCGTTGAGCAGGGCCACATCGGTGTCGGGGCGGAACTGCAAGGTGCGCCAGGCATGGCGGCCGATGTCGGTGATGCGGGGATCGGCCAGCACGATCTTGGTGCCCTGGCGCGCCGCGTTCTTCATCCAGGTCGCGGCCACCGGATGGTTGGCCGTGGGGTTGGACCCAATGATGATCACGAGCTCGGCTTGCGCCACATCGCCCACCGGGTTGCTGACCGCCCCTGAGCCCACGCCCTCGAGCAGCGCCGAGACGCTGGAGGCATGACACAGACGGGTGCAGTGGTCGACGTTGTTACTGCCAAAGCCGGTGCGCACCAGCTTTTGAAACAGGTAAGCCTCTTCGTTGGTGCCCTTGGCCGAGCCGAACCCCGCCAGGGACTTGGGGCCGTGGGTGTCGCGCAGCGCCTTCAGGCGGCCGGCGGCGAAGTCCAGGGCTTCGTCCCAGCTGGCTTCGCGAAACACCTCGTGCCAGCGCGCGGGGTCGCGCGTTCCCTGGGCGTCCTTGGACACACCGGGTTTGCGTATCAGCGGGCGGGTGAGGCGATCGGGGTGGTGCGCATAGTCAAACCCAAAGCGGCCCTTGACGCACAGGCGCCCCTGGTTGGCCGGGCCATCGCGGCCCTCGACGCCGACGATGCGGTTACCACGCACCTGGTAGGTCAATTGACACCCCACGCCGCAGAAGGGGCAGACCGAATCGACCTCGCGGTCTACCGCCTGCGAACCCACCATCGTCTTGGGCATGAGGGCGCCGGTGGGGCAGGCCTGCACGCATTCGCCGCAGGCCACGCAGGTGCTGGCCCCCATGGGATCGGACAGGTCGAACACGATCTGGCTGTCGGCGCCGCGACGCGCGTAGCCGATCACGTCATTGACTTGTTCCTCGCGGCAGGCGCGCACACAGCGCGTGCACTGGATGCAGGCGTCGAGGTTCACCGCCATCGCGGGATGCGACAGATCCGGGGCCGGGGCCTTGCGGCGCAAGGCGACCAGCGAGGCGCGCGGCGTCACACCCAGTTCGTCGGCCCAGGCGCTCAACTCACCGTGCTGGCCCGGCGTGGGGGACTTTGCATCGCCATGTCCTGCATCCGCGGGCCCGTCATTCCATTTGTAGCCTTGTGCCGGCAGATCCGCCAGCAGCATCTCCAGCACCATCTGCTGACTCTTGGTCGCGCGCTCGCTGCGGGTCTGAACGTCCAGCCCCGGTGTGACCGCGCGGCAGCAGCTGGGGGCCAGCACGCGCTCGCCGGCCACTTCGACCACGCAGGCGCGGCAATTGCCATCGGGGCGCAGGCCATCGCTGTAGCACAGGCGCGGAATGCGCACGCCCAGGCGATCGGCCGCCTGCAGCACGGTCTCGCCTTGCACGGCCTGCACGTCCTGGCCGTCCAAGCGAAACGACACGAGGGGCAGGTCAGGCGACTTCATCGGGGAAATAAGTTTGGACGCAACGAATCGGATTGGGCGCGGCCTGACCCAGCCCGCAGATGGACGCATCGGCCATCACCTGGCCCAGGTCGCTCAAGGTGGCATGGTCCCAGTGCGGCGCCTGCATCAGGTGCGCCGCCTTGTCGGTGCCGACGCGGCAGGGCGTGCACTGGCCGCAGCTTTCGTGGGCGAAGAAACGCATCATGTTCAAGGCGGCGTCACGCGCACGATCGTGTTGCCCCAGGACGATCACGGCCGCCGAGCCAATGAAGCAGCCATGCGGCTGCAGGGTGTCGAAGTCCAAGGGCACATCGGCCAGACGCGCCGGCAAGATGCCGCCAGACGCCCCGCCCGGCAAATAGCCATAGAGCGTGTGACCTGGTGCCATGCCGCCGCAGTATTCGTCGACCAACTCGCGCAAGGTGATGCCCGCGGGCGCCAGCTTCACACCGGGCTCGCGCACCCGACCGCTGACGCTGAAGGAGCGCAGGCCCTGGCGGCCATGACGGCCCTGGCCGGCAAACACCTGCGGGCCGTCTTGCAGCAGCGTGCGCACCCAGTACAGGGTTTCGAAGTTGTGTTCCAGCGTGGGCCGCCCGAACAGGCCCACCTGCGCGATGTAGGGAGGACGCAGACGCGGCTCACCGCGCTTGCCCTCGATGCTTTCGATCATGGCCGACTCTTCGCCGCAGATGTAGGCCCCAGCGCCACGACGCAGATGGATCGCGGGCAAGGCAAAGGGCGGATCGGCCTGCAGGCTTGCCAGCTCAGACTGCAGCAGGGCCCGGGCGTCGTGGTATTCGTCGCGCAGGTAGATGTAGACGGCCTGCACCCCCACGACGTGGGAGGCGATCAGCATGCCCTCGAGAAATCGGTGCGGATCGCGCTCGAGGTAATGGCGATCTTTGAAAGTACCGGGCTCGCCCTCGTCGATGTTCACGGCCATCAAGCGGGGGGCGGGCTGCTCGCGCACGATGCGCCACTTGCGCCCCGCCGGAAAGCCCGCGCCGCCCAGGCCTCGCAGGCCGGCGTGCTCCAGCGCGGTGATCACCGACTCCGCATCACGCTCACCGCGCACCACAGCGGCAGCCAGCGCATAGCCGCCCTGTGCGCGGTAAGCCTCGTAGCCCAGGGCCTGCGGCACGGGCGCGACCTCGGCACCCGCCACGGCCTGAACCACCCGTTCTTTGCTTGCATGCGGCACGGCCCGCTGGCCCACCTGCGCCGCCGGCGCCTGCTCGCAGCGGCCGATGCACGGCGCAGGAATCACTCGCACCTGCGGCCCGAGCAAGGCCGGCAGCCGCTGCAGCAAG
>JBIKUT010000119.1:0-6554 GCA_044347465.1 Ramlibacter sp. | reverse complement strand
GAGCATATTGCCCGCATCCATCGCGCCTTCGGCCTTGCCCGCGCCCACCATGGTGTGCAGTTCGTCGATGAAGACGATGGTCTGGCCTTCGTCCTTGGCCAGCTCATTGAGCACATTCTTCAGGCGCTCTTCGAACTCACCTCGAAACTTCGCGCCCGCCAGCAGGGCCGCCATGTCCAGCGACAGCACGCGCTTGTTCTTCAGGCTCTCGGGCACCTCACCGGCCACGATGCGCTGGGCCAGACCTTCGACGATGGCGGTCTTGCCCACGCCGGGCTCGCCAATCAGCACGGGGTTGTTCTTGGTGCGCCGCTGCAGCACCTGGATCGCGCGGCGGATTTCATCGTCCCGGCCGATCACCGGATCGAGCTTGCCCTGGCGGGCGCGCTCGGTCAGATCCAGGCAGTATTTCTTGAGGGCCTCGCGCTGGCCTTCGGCCTCAGGGCTGTTCACGCTCTGGCCACCGCGGACCGCCTCGATGGCGGTCTCGAAGGACTTGCGCAGCAGCCCGTGCTCGCGGGCGATGCGGCCGATATCGGCCTTGCTATCGGCCAGCGCCAGGAGGAACAGCTCGCTGGCGATGAACTGGTCGCCGCGCTTGAGGCCCTCCTTCTCGGCCGCCTGCAGCAGCCCCACCAGCTCGCGGCCAACCTGCACCTGCTCTTGTCCCTGGACCTGCGGGCGCTTGTGCATGGCGCCCTCGGCGGCCGCCAGCAGGCCGGGCACATTCACCGCCGCCCGCTGCAGCAAGGCCCGGGGGCCATCTTCCTGGCGCAGCATGGCCACCAGCAGGTGCTCGGGTTCGATGTAGGCGTGGTCATTGCCCAGAGCGAGGGTTTGGGCCTCGTTCAGGGCTTCCTGGAATTTGGTGGTGAGCTTGTCGAGTCGCATGGGGAAAGGCTCCTGATGCCTTGAGAGCTTAGGCTTCCTGTCAGGATTTCAAGGCCTGACACCACGGGCGAAGAGTCAGATTTATCAAGGAATCCTAGCTCAGCCTGAGTTACTCAGCGGTTCTGCAATCGAAGGAGCCACTCATGCTGCTGCCCAAACGCATCTCCCCCCTGACCTCGTCGCCTGAGACCGCCAAGTCAGAACCTGCCAAGAATTCCAAGCTGCCGGGTGTGCGGCGGTGGTCATCTCGGCCAACGATCACCCGATCCTGGCGGATTGGCTCCGTCCCCCTGAGCCCCATCTCCATCAGCCTCAAGAACCTGGGAGCACGGGTAGCGGTCAGGATTGCGGAGCTGCGCGCGCCAAGGCAAAACCCAATCCTGCGTGTGCAGGACCTGCCACCCAGAGGCACCGCGAATTTTGATGCGCGCCTCAAGCAAGACATCGCCGCCAATCTCCACGAGATGCTTGTCCAACCAACCAGGGAAAAAGCAGACGAAGACGGTATTTGCGATCGATTCGCTTCGGATGTATTGCGTCAGACTGAAATAGTCGACTGGAATACTTTCCCGAAAGGACTGCAGGCCCTGCTTCCCAAGTTGGATGACCAAACGAAACTCAATGAATCCACCAGCCGTTCTCTACTGAAAGACTTTGCAATGAACAACTTCCAGGGAAACAAGTTGGTGATGGAAGTGTTCACCAGAGCCTGCCACCAGGGTGCGTTCGGACCGATTGAAAAAAAACTGGCTGCGCTTTTACGACTGTGCACTTACGACACCGTGGTCCAAAAAGCACCCGCCGTCGTCACGCAAGGAAAAACCCGAGTTTCCTTCACCTTGCTGCAGTCTTCAATTCAAGACCGCGCGGCAAGCTTGCTGTATCGAATGGACCAGCGCTCACCTCAAATCGTGATTGGCACGGCTGAGCATGGATCGCGTGTATTCAACGACGAAAGCTATGTGAGTACATCGACAACCGTTCGGGTCGGAATCAAGCTCGATCAGGTACTGCCCGCGCAGCAGGGTAAGGAAAAGATCGAGGAATCGTTGGATACCAAGCACACCGCGGGTGACTCCCGACCAAGAAGCACAACTGAGTCACTGACAACATACCCCTCCAGGTTTCCCAGCAGTGCCGTCACGGTAGAGGTGCTGGACGGCAATCTCCTCTACGACCTGGGGGGTTAATCCAGCTGACCGCCTATAGGCCTTAGGGGTGGCCAGGGGCACCCAGCTTCCAGTATTCTTTCGGCTGAGCCGAATGACCTGAAAGACAAGGAACCCCCATGCAAGATTCCCCCTCCTCCCTGCGCCGCAGCCTGCTGGCCGCCCTGGCCCTGGTCGCCACCGGCGCGCCCGCCTGGAGCCAGTCCGGTAACCCGATCCGCATCTTGGTGGGCTTTCCGCCCGGCGGCGGCACCGACGCCATCGCCCGCGCGCTGGCCGACAAGCTCAAGGACGTCCTGGGCGTGCCGGTGATCGTCGAGAACAAGGCCGGCGCCGGCGGGCAGATCGCCGCCCAGGCCCTGAAGGCCGCGGCCCCCGATGGCACCACCTTCTTCCTCAGTCACGACCACTCCATCTCCATCCTGCCCCTGGTCACACGCAACGCCGGCTTCGACCCCGCCACCGACTTCATCCCGGTGGCCGGCTTTGCCAGCTTTGCCAACGTGCTGGCCGTCTCGGGCGGCGTGCCCGCCAAGACCCTGCAGGAGTACGTGGCCTGGGTGCAGTCGGCGCGCGGCGGCAAGGACACGATCGGTGTGCCGGCGCCGGGCTCGATTCCCGAGTTCCTGGTGGGCCTGGTGGGTGCGCGCTACAAGCTGGACGTGCAAGCCGCCCCCTATCGCGGCAGCGCGCCCCTGATCGCTGACATGCTAGGCAACCAGATCAGCGCGGGGGTGGCCTCGGTGCCCGACTTCATCGAGCAGCACAAGGCCGGCAAGCTGCGCATCGTGGCTGTCATCGGCGACAAGCGCCAGCCCGTGGTGCCCGACGCGCCCACGTTCTCCGAGCTGGGCTTTACCAACCTGGACGATCTGCCCTATTACGGCCTCTTTGCCCCGGCCGGCACGCCCGCCCCCGCCCTGGAGCGTTTCGGCCAGGCCCTGCAGCGGGTGATCGCCATGCCCGACGTGCGCGAGCGCCTGACCGGCATGGGCCTGACGGTGGGCTATCAGCCCCAGGTGCAGTTTGCGGGCGTGGTGCGCAAGTACACCCAGACCTGGGACCGCATCATCAAGGCCAGCGGCTTCCAGCCCAAGTAAGGCGTTCGCGCCGCAGGGGGCTCGGCGCGCATCTTCGTCAGCCAGGGCGAGGGATCGCAGCGGAACTATCCGCCCGACGGGGCTACTCAGCCGCGTCCGATCACTCATCAAGGAACGAAGATGGCAAACGTCAGTCACACGCGCAGCGTCGCGTCCACTCATCCTTCACACCAGGGAGATCAAAGCGCCCCTTCGCCCCGCCAGAGCGAGGCG
Organism: Ramlibacter sp.; assembly: GCA_044347465.1. Classification (GTDB taxonomy): domain Bacteria; phylum Pseudomonadota; class Gammaproteobacteria; order Burkholderiales; family Burkholderiaceae_C; genus Ramlibacter. The sequence goes on along the minus strand of JBIKUT010000119.1, from coordinate 3,181 downwards.
ATGCGGGTCCGACAGGCCCGCGCGCGACCGTCCAGCCAGTGGCGGCTCGGAGCGATCCCTCTCGCGCCCCTGGGGCAAGCCATTTCCCGGGGACTCCGTGCGATGAGCTGCTTCGTCAGGCCGCATCGCGTTAACCCATCAGCGGTGGCTGCTGACGCATTCAAAACCACAGCGGGCAAGACGACTGCAGCTGGAGTTTCCAACAAAGTTGTCGTCGTGCACGACCAGAAGGCGGCGTATTCCAAAGGCAGCAAACCGGCCTGCCGAACCGGCTTCGATGAAGAGTTAGTTTCGCCGACCGCGACGACACAGATGAAGGTCGCAAAGAGCTTTGGCCTACCCACCAGCTTTACCGAACTGAGACCCAGCCGGTTGATGGAGTCTTCAGAGCTCACGAAATCCGCGATCGGCGTCGCGCGCTTGGATTGGGAGCCCAGTTTCTTGACTGTGGTCGACTCCGCTCACCTGGATGCGTTCCTCAGTTACTGCGCTACCCAAGATTTCTCTGCCGAAAACCCGCTGTTCGTGATCGCGGCTCAAAAACTTTTGAGGACTGCAGAGCGGAGCGAAGAGAGAGCGACCCTTGCACGTGGCATGCAACAGGCCTTTACAGACGAGCACGCACAGCTTGAACCGAACTTCGAAGGGACAATCAAACGCCAGCTTCAAGCGGCCTTAGCCGGGGTGGCTAGAGGGGAAACTCCAGACAACCTGCGCCCAGTGTTGGAAGCGGCGCAGAAAAACCTACTCAAGTCTTTCGGGACGGACGCATTCGGAAGATTCCTGAAATCGCTCCCCGCCTAAGCGGAAGGTCGCAGCCCCGCGCTCACACACCCCATCGCTGCAAGGCGGTCTCGTCCGCCTCACGCGCATCCACCCACCGCTGCTGTCCATCGGCAGCGGTTTCTTTTTTCCAGAACGGCGCGCGCGTCTTGAGGTAGTCCATCAGGAACTCGCAGGCCTCAAAGCTCTGCCCGCGATGGGCCGAGGTGACGGCCACCATCACGATCTGATCCTGCGGCTGCAAGAGCCCGATGCGATGGATCACGCGCGCGGCGCGGATGTCAAAGCGCTGATGCGCCGCGTCGATCATGGCCTCGATGGACTGCTCGGTCATGCCGGGGTAGTGCTCGAGCTCCATCGCGCTCACTGGGCCGCCCGCGTTGCGGTCTCGCACCGTGCCCACAAACACGCACACCGCGCCCACGCCGCCATCGTCCGCGCGCAGGGTGGCCACTTCGTGCGAGAGGTCGAAGTCGGCGGTTTGAATGAACACGCGCTGCGGCATGGTCAGCCTCCGGTGACGGGCGGAAAGAACGCCACCTCAGCGCCCTCGCTCAGGGCGGCGGACTCGTCGACCATCACCTGGTTCAGGGCCATGCGTACCGCCTTGCCATGCGCCAGAGACTGGGCATAGGCGCCGCCGCGTGCAATGAGTTCATCGCGCAAGCCGCCCAGCGCGGTGGCGGAAGTCTCCACGGACTCCTGGGAGAGGCCGACGGCTTCGCGGATGGAGGCGAAATAACGGATCGACAACTTCATGGTGGCCCCCTCAGGCGAGCAGGTCGGACAGGCTGATGAACGAGACCGCATCGCCCCGCGCGATCGCGCTGCCGGGCGGATTGTCCACCAGGCCGTCGCCCCAGACCACGGAAGTCAGCACGCCCGAGCTCTGGTTCGCAAACAGATCCAGGCCGCCCTGCGCATTACGGCGCACACGCAAAAACTCGCGGCGCTTGTCGGGGCGGGGCCAGTCGAAATGCGCGGGCAGGCGCGTGGCAGGCGGCGTGAGCGCCGTCGCGCCCTGGAGCTGGAGCAAGAAGGGCCGCACCAGCAATGCAAAGGTGACAAAACTCGACACCGGGTTGCCCGGCAGGCCGATGAAGTGCGCGGCACCCACACGCCCATAGGCAAAGGGCTTGCCGGGCTTGATGGCGATCTGCCAGAGGTCCAAGGTGCCCAGGGCCTGCACGGCGGGCTTGATGTGGTCTTCTTCGCCGACCGAGACGCCGCCGCTGGTCAGAATCAGATCGTGGCCCGCACTGGCCTCGTGCAGGGCCTGCACGGTGGCCTCACGCTGGTCGGGGACGATGCCCAGGTCGCTCACCTCGCACCCCAGGCGCTGCAGCATGGCGCGCAAGAAGAAACGGTTGGAGTTGTAGATGGCGCCGGGCTTCATGGCCTGGGGCGCCACGGTGCCGGGCATGACCAGTTCGTCGCCCGTCGAAAAGAGCGCCACGCGCGGGCGCGCCGCTACCGGGAGCTCGGCCAGGCCGATGCTGGCCGCCAGGCCCATCTCGGCAGGCGACAGGCGCTGGCCGGCGCGCAGCACCGCGTCGCCGCGGGTGACGTCCTCGCCGCTGCGGCGGATCCACTGACCGGGCTGCGGCGCGCGCAGCACACGCGCCGTGCCATCGGCCAGCGTCTCGGTGTCTTCTTGCATGACGATCGCATCGGCGCCCTCGGGCACGGGCGCGCCAGTGAAGATGCGGGCCAGGGTACGCGCTTGAAGGGGCTGCGCCGCGCTGCCGGCCGGAATGCGCTGGCTCACGGGCATGGCGCCGTCAGCCAGGTCGGCGCAGCGCAGGGCGTAACCGTCCATGGAGCTGTTGTCCTGGGGCGGCACCTGCAAGGCCGACACCTGATCCTGGGCCAACACGCGCCCGTCGGCCTCAAAGGTGGACACCGACTCGACACGCCCCAGCGGCGTTGCGCGCGCCAGCAGGTCGGCCAGAGCGTCGTCCAGGCTGCGCAGCGGGGGACGGGGGGCGTTCATGCGTAGTGCTCGGCGAGGTAGGTGAAGCGGTCGCCCTGGTCGATCAGCCACTGAGCCACCGCGTCATGGTCGTTGATATCCAGCAAGGGGCACTGGGTGGGCGCGGGCAAGCGGCTGGCATCGTCGGTGGCGATGGCCACCACGCAGTCGTCGTCCGCATAGCGCGCAGGCTGGCCGGCATCGGCACGCCAGACCTCGACCTTGAGCAGGTCGCTTTGCTTGAAGCCTTCGACCAGCACCCAGTCCACACGGGAATCCAACTGGGCGATCAAGGGGTGGACCGTGACCTGCGTCTCCTGCTCGAACTCGCGCACAAGGGCCATGCGCTGGCTGGAGGCGGCTACCACCTCGAAGGCACCGGCCTGGCGGTGCCGCCAGGTGTCCTTGCCCGGATGGTCGATGTCG
>JBIKUT010000117.1:0-6589 GCA_044347465.1 Ramlibacter sp. | reverse complement strand
AGCCAGGTCCAGCAGAACAGCGGCATCTTCATCAGCGTCATGCCAGGGGCGCGCATGTTCAGGATGGTGACGATGATGTTGATCGAGCCCATGATGGACGAAGCGCCCAGGACGTGCAGGGCGAAGATGCCCATGTCCATGGACGGACCCATCTGCAGGGTCAGGGGCGCGTACAGCGTCCAGCCGGCAGCGGGGGCGCCACCGGGCACGAAGAACGAGGCCGCCAGCATGCCGCCCGCGGGGATCATCAGCCAGAAGCTGAAGTTGTTCATGCGGGCGAAGGCCATGTCGGATGCGCCGATTTGCAGCGGAATCATCCAGTTGGCGAAGCCCACGAAGGCCGGCATGATGGCGCCGAACACCATGATCAGGCCGTGCATGGTGGTGAGCTGGTTGAACAACTCGGGGTTGACCAGTTGCAGACCGGGCTGGAACAGCTCGGCGCGGATGCCCAGGGCGAGCACGCCACCGAACATCAGCATCGCAAACGCGAACAGCAGGTACAGAGTCCCGATGTCCTTGTGGTTGGTGGCATAGACCCAGCGGCGCCATCCGTGCGGATGGTCATGGGCGTGGTCGTGGGCGTGGTCGTGGTGGTCGAGAACTGCGCTCATGGTGGATACCTCAGAAACTTATTTGCGCTGGGCTTTGACTTCGGCCGGCTGAATCACTTGGCCCGTCTTGTTGGACCACTGATTCTTGGTGTAGCTGATCACCGCGGCGATGTCGGTGTCGGACAACTGCTTCCAGGCGGGCATGGCGTTACGGCCATTGAGCAGGATGTCGATGGACTTGGACTTGTCGGCATCGGTCACGAGGGTCGAGCCATCGAGCGCCTTGATCGGGCCCGCACCCTTACCGCTGGCCTGATGGCAGGCCGCGCAGTTGGCGGCGTAGACCTTCTCGCCCCGGGCCACGCTGTCGGTCAGCTGCCAGACCTTGTTCGGATCATCGAGCTTGGCAGCCATCTTCTTTTGCTCGACGCCCACCCAGACGGCGTAGTCCTCGGCGGACACGACCTTCACGTGAATCGGCATGTAGGCGTGCTCTTTGCCGCACAGCTCGTAGCAGTTGCCGTAGAAATCGCCCACGCGCTCGGCGCGGAACCAGGTGTCGCGCACGAAGCCGGGGATGGCGTCTTGCTTGACACCCAAGGACGGCACGCCCCAGGCGTGGATCACGTCGTTGGCCGTGGTGATGATGCGCACCTTCTTGCCCACCGGCACGACCAGGGGGTTGTCGACCTTGAGGAGGTAGTCTTTGGGGGCGTCAACGGTCTTGCCGGAGTTGGACATTTCGCGATGCGCGGTGTCCAGAGCCGACAGGAAGGCGATGCCCGAGCCCTCGCCATTGAGGTAGTCGTAGCCCCACTTCCATTGGTAGCCGGTGGCCTTGATGGTGAGGTCGGCGTTGGAGGTGTCCTTGGAGGCCACCAGCACCTTGGTGGCGGGCAGCGCCATCAGGATCACGATGATGAAGGGGACCAGCGTCCAGATCACTTCCACCGTCACCGATTCGTGGAAGTTGGCCGGCTTGGCGCCCTGGGAGCGGCGGTGCTTCCAGATGGAATAGAACATCACCGAGAACACGGCCAGAAAGATGATCGTGCACGTGATCAGCATGAACCAGTGCAGCCAGGAAATCTCGGAGGCGATGCGGGTGGCGGCGTCGTGGAGGTTCAGCTGACGCACGGCAGGCCCGCCCGGCAGGTCCTGGACAGCGTGGGCGCCGCTGGCGGCGACAGCGGTCAACAGCCAAGCTGCCGACTGGGGGAAAACACTCTTCATCATTTTCACTTCGTATCTACCTCAATGACAATCCCGTGCCGAGTCGCCTGCGGGCGACTCGCGCCTGGCCTCATGCGGTCTCCCGCAAGGCCGTCCTGATCTCCTGGGCCAGCTGCGGGCGAAGCTCGGGGCGCACGAAGCGCCCCACTTGCACCGACTGACCCCGCCCCGACACCTCGATCAATGACCGCTGGTCGGACTGCGGCTCCACGCGCACCCAGTCGCGATGAAATTCCGCGCGCTCCGTACGGCCCGCACTTTCCAGTTCGACCACCAGGCGGCCGCCTTGCAGGCTGATGCGCTCACCGTCTGTCGCATGGCGGGCGTACACCAACAGGGCCACGCCCACCGCAGCCAACTCCAGCCACGCGATCGGCAAGATCAAGGTGGCGCCCTGCAGCCAGAAGAAGGTCGCGATGCCCAAGGACAGCACGCACAACGAGGCGTAGAACCACCCCAGCTGGCTCGGGGAAATCGAGCAATTGCGCTTGAGCGCCCACTGGACGGACTGACCTTCAACGGTGGCAAAACGAAACATCGGCATGCGGGTCGGTCGCTGGCGAAATCAACGCTGCATTGTAACGCGGCCTCGGGGCGCACAGCCCCTTGAGCGCTCGCCCCTTGCAGGGACGTGGCCAAAGTTGCGCGGATCGTTTGCATCCGGCCTTCAGGACCCCGAAAAACCCTTTTTGTCAGTTTGGAGCAATGTTTTCATGTCTTGCAAAGACAAGGCGCTCTCGGCCGCCACGCGCAGGCGCGGCGCGGGCTTGACCGCATGGCCGTAGACCAATTCGAAGGTCAGGGCCAGGCGGCCGTCCGGACCGGACAGGGCGCGGGCCAGTTCGTCCTCGAGCCGGCGGCGCCAGCGCCGGCCGCGAAGCGCCGCAAAGCGCCCCGGGTGCAGGTTGGGCCCCAACTCGCGCAGTTCGTCCAGCAGCGCCCCGGGCGTGGCCCAGGTGAGGGTGAGCCGCTCCATGTCCATCACGGGTTCGGCAAAACCGGCATGCACCAGCATGTCGCCCCAATCGTGCATGTCGGTGAAGTCGGGGCAGGCCGGCGGCCAACCCAGGGCGGCATAGAGGGCGCGCAACTCGCGCAGGGTGTCGGGGCCCAGGCAGGAAAACATCAGGAAGCCGTCGGTCGCCAGAGCGCGGTGCCAGCGCCCGATCAGGGCCTGGGGATCGGCCGCGAGGTGCAGCGCCATATTCGCCCAGAGCATTTGCACACCGCCGCCGGGCACGGCGTCGACCACCTGGGGGGCCGGGGTGCGCCAGCGTCGCCACCACGCAGGCACCAGCGCACGGGCGGCATGCCGGGCCCGCGCAGGCTGATCCTCCACCAGCAGGCACTGCGCCTTCGGGTAGCGGGCCGCCAGCAGGGGCTGCGCCGCTTGGCCGCTGCGCGCCGGCTCCCAGTGCGCCCAGGCCTGCGGCTGCAGGCGGATCCACTCGAGCCGCTCCTGCATGCGCCGCGCCACCTCCTCGTGCAACCAGGGCGTGCGCGCAGGCGCGCGGCGCTGCCAGGCCTGGGCGGCGACGGGGTCGATGGAAGGTGGACGTTGGGGCACGAAGAGACAGCCAGCAAGGGGACATCGCCGCCGGCGGCAGCGCGCGCCAGTATATTGAGCCCCATGCTGCACGCCTGGTTCGAAGCCCTCGCCGCACGCCTGCCCGCCCGCTGCGAGGTGTGCCACACCTGGCCAGCGCGCCCGGTGTGCGACGCCTGCCTGCAGCACTTCGCCACCCCCGTGACGCGCTGCGTGCGTTGCGCCCGCGCGGTCCACGCACCCGGCACCTGCGACGACTGCCGCCGCACCCCGCCCGCCCTCGACCGCTGCCACGCCGCGCTGGCCTACGCCTTTCCCTGGCCCGATCTGATCGCGCGCTTTAAGTTCCGGGCCGAACCGGGGTGGGCCCACACCTTTGCCCACCTCATGCGCGCCGCGCCCGGCGTCGACCGGGCGGTGCAGGCCGCCGACCGCGTGCTGCCCCTGCCCCTGGGCCCGCGCCGCCTGGCCCAGCGGGGCTACAACCAGGCACTCGAACTCGCCCGGCGCCTGGCTCCGGCCAAAGTAGACGCGCGCAGCCTCATGCGCTGGCGCGAGACCGCGCCGCAAACCACCCTGGACCGCAGCGACCGCCTGGGCAATGTGGACGGCGCCTTCGTCGTCGACCCGGCGCGCGCGCCGGCCCTGCGCGGCGCGCACCTGCTGCTGGTCGACGATGTCATGACCAGCGGCGCCTCGCTGTCAGCCGCCGCCCTCGCCTTGCGCCGCGCCGGCGCGGCCCGCGTGAGCGCCCTGGTACTCGCACGCACCGACGACTGCTGAATCCGCGAGCCATGTTCCACATCGTTCTGGTCGAACCCGAAATCCCGCCCAACACGGGTAACGTGATCCGCCTGGCCGCCAACACCGGCTGCACCCTGCATCTGGTCGAGCCCCTGGGGTTCTCGATGGAAGATCGCCTCATGCGCCGCGCCGGGCTCGACTACCACGAGTGGGCGGAGGTGCGCCGCCACGCGAACTGGGCCGCTTTCGTGCAGGCCGAACAGCCCGCGCCCACGCGGATGTTCGCGCTGACCACGCAGGGCACGCGTGCCGTGCATGCAGTGGCCTTCGAGCCCGGTGACTGGCTGGTGTTCGGCGCCGAGACGCGCGGACTGGCGCCCGAGTTGCGCGAGTCCTTTGCCCCCGCGCAAAGGCTGCGCCTGCCGATGCGCTCAGGCCAAAGAAGCCTGAACCTGTCCAACGCCGTGGCGGTCACGGTGTTCGAGGCCTGGCGGCAAAACGGGTTTGGTGGGGCGGGCTAGGCGCGCTTCATTCAAACCAACGGGTCAGCGTCTCGGCCACGCACACCGGTTTGTCGCTGCCTTCGCGCTCGACGGCCACGCCCCAGGTGATCTGCAAGCCACCGCCCTCGAGCGGGTCGCAGGCCACGAGCTTGATGCGACCGCGCAAGCGGCTGCCCACCGGCACGGGCGCAGGAAAGCGCACTTTGTTCAGGCCGTAGTTCACCGACATGCGCACCCGAGGCGCGCGAACGCACAGTTGAAAGAACCGCGGGAGCAGCGCCAGGGTCAGAAAACCATGGGCGATCGGTGCGCCAAAGGGTCCGGCGCGGGCGCGCTCGACATCGAGATGAATCCACTGGTGGTCGCCCGTGGCGTCGGCAAACAGTTGAACCTGCTCCTGGGTGACCGTGATCCAGTCGCTGACGGCGACTTCCTGGCCAACCCGCGGGGGTAGATCGGCGAGCGTTTCGAAGGTGTGCATGGCTGGGATCGTAGGCCCTGGGCACGGCGGCCGCTGTCCCCTGCGCGAAACGGCACTTCAGGGCGATTGCAGGTCCAGCTGCAAGTCGACGAGTTCGTCGACGGCTTGGGTGCCCCCCAACCGGAAACCCAGCGCGCGGGCCAAGGACACCATGGGCAGGTTGTGGGCCTGGCACTGGCCCACCAACTGACCGGTGCCGCGCGCACGCAGGTAAGCGATCATTTTTTCCAACAAGGCGCGGCCCAGGCCACGGCCCTGCCAGGCGGCGTCCACCAGGATCGCGAATTCGGCCTGGCGGTTGTCCGGATCGCAAGCGGCGCGCACCTCGGCGACGATGCGCGGGGGCTGCCCGGTCTCGATGGGGGCCAGCGCGACGAAGGTCATCTCGCGGTCGTAATCGATCTGGCTGTAGCGCGCCAGCTCGGACAAGGGCACCTCGCGCCGCACCGAGAAAAAGCGCAGGCGCATGTCGCCTGGTGAGACCTGCGCGTAAAAGGCGCGCAGGCGCTCGCCGTCCTCAGGTTGGATCGGACGCACCGGCAGCTGCGCGCCGCCAATGGAGATGCGCGTCTCCAGGGCCTGCGGGTACGGCAGGATGGCCAGACGCGCCGCCGCCTCGCCCGGCAGGTGCACGCGCAGGCGGGCATCGACCGCCTGCACACCCTGGGCATCGACCTGCAAGGGATTGATATCGAGTTCGGCCAGGGCCGGGTGATCGCACACCAGCTGCGACACACGCAGCAGCGTCTGCAGCACGCCTGCGCGATCCAGCGGCGGGCGCCCGCGGTGAGCGGCCAGCAGCGGCTCCAGGCCGGTGCGCGCCAGCAGTTCGTCGGCCAGCTTGGCGTTCAGCGGCGGCAGGCCGATCGCATGCTGCGCCCGCAATTCCACCTCGACACCGCCCGCACCGCACAGGATCACCGGGCCGAACACCGGATCGGCCGCAACGCCCACGATCAACTCACGCGCACCGGCCTGGTCCACCATGGCCTGCACGGTGTAGCCGTCGATCTGGGCCTGCGGCTGCAAGGTCAGCACCCGCTCGCGCATCGCAAGGGCTTGCACACGCACCGCCTCGGGCGACGTCAGGCCCAGCACCACGCCGCCCACATCGGTCTTGTGCAGGATCTGGGGCGAGCGGATCTTCAGGGCCACCGGAAACCCGATGTGGGCGGCCAGCGCCGCGGCCTCGTCTTCGCTCTGGGCAGCGCCCGTGCGCACGACGGGGATGTCATAGGCCTGCAGCACTTCGCTGGCCTGCACCGCGTCGAGCCAGCGTCGGCCTTCGCGCTGGGCCTGGGCGAGCAGGTGGGCCACACGCGAGCGATCCGTGCGCCCGGCGAGGGGCTGCGCGGGGCACAGCTGTTGCAACAGCGCTTGGCTGCGCGCGTGGTGCACCTGCTGCAACCAGGCGTCGGTGGCGCGCTCGGGCGTGGCATAGCAAGGCACGTCGCCCGCTGCATAGAGCGCACGCGCGGGCTCCACGCGGGCACCACCGAGCCAGCACGCCATGACAGGCTTGGTCGAT
>JBIKUT010000118.1:0-6589 GCA_044347465.1 Ramlibacter sp. | reverse complement strand
CACGCTCAAGATGCTGCTGCTGTTCGCCGCGGCCTGCAACGCCGCGTTCTTTCACGCACGCGGCTCTTTGCAGCGGCTCGATCGCGCCGCGCGCTTGCTGATGGTGTCGTCCACCCTGATCTGGTTGGCCGTGATCGCCTGCGGCCGCTGGATCGCCTACCAGTAAAGGGCGTCGCCCCCGTACCCCTGATTCACAAGGAGCTTGTTCATGCAACGTCGCCTTTTTGTTCTGTCCGCCCTGGGCCTGCCCGGTCTGGCCGCAGCCCACCATGGCTGGAGCAGCTTTGATCCGGATCGCCCGATCTGGCTTGAGGGCCGGGTCGCCCAGGTGCGCTGGCGCAATCCCCACGTCGAGTTGCAGCTTGATGTGCCCGCCGGCCTGAGGCTGCCCGCCGATCTCGCCTCGCGCACGGTGCCGCCGCAGCTGGCCGCGGTCGACGGCAAGTCGCTGCTGGGGCGCGCCGTTGTGCCGACCCGCAAAGACCGGCGCTGGGAGATCGAGTTGGCGCCGCTCACGCGCATGCAGGCCTGGAAGGTCGACCCCATCGAGCCCGGTGCCGAGTTGGGCGTGCTGGGCTTCACCTTCAAGGATGAAAAGGGCGACGCCGTGCTGCGCGCCGAATATCTGTTCGTGGGGGGCCGGGTTTACGGCCTGCGTTCAGGCCCGGCCTGAGGCAGAGGGACGGGCAGGCCCGCCGACCCTTATTGCGCCAGCGCCGCGAAGGCGCGCGCGGTGATCTCGTCCACCGTCCCCATGCCGCTGATGGCGCGGTAGCGCGGTGCTGCAGCGGGATCGGACTGGGCCCAATTGCCGTAGTAGTCGACCAGCGGGCGGGTCTGCGAGGCGTAGACCTCTAGGCGCTTCTTGACGGTTTCTTCCTTGTCGTCGTCGCGCTGGATCAGGGGCTCGCCGGTGGCGTCATCAAGCCCGGCCACCTTGGGCGGGTTGAACTTGACGTGGTAGGTGCGACCCGATGCCGGATGCGAGCGGCGGCCGCTCATACGCTCAATGATGGCGTCGAAGGGCACATCGATCTCGAGCACGTAATCGAGCTTCACACCGGCCTCGCGCATGGCGTCGGCCTGCGCCAGGGTGCGCGGGAAGCCGTCAAAGAGGCAGCCCTTGGCGCAATCGGGCTGGGTCAGGCGCTCCTTGACCAGTCCGATGATGATGTCGTCCCCGACCAGCGCGCCCGAATCCATCACCTTCTTGGCGGCCACGCCCAGCGGGGTGCCGGCCTTCACGGCTGCGCGCAACATGTCACCGGTGGAGATCTGGGGAATGCCGTATTTCTGGCAAATGAAGGTGGCTTGAGTGCCTTTACCCGCGCCGGGGGCGCCCAAAAGGATGAGTCTCATGATGGTCCTCGGAATCGGTATATGCGGCCGGCCACCCTGGCGTCCGGCGTGTGCGCTTGCCGCGCATCTGCCGACGAGGATAGCACGCGCCCCTTGCAGGGAGATTCAGGCGCCGCGCTCGAAGATCGCCCGTACCCGGGCCAGGTCCTCGGGCGTGTCCACGCCGGGTCCTGGCGCCCGATCGGCCACATGCACCGCGATCCGGTGGCCATGCCACAGGGCGCGCAGTTGCTCGAGGGACTCGATGTGTTCGAGCGGGGAGGGGGGCAGCGCCGGAAAGGCTTTGAGAAAGCCCGCCCGGTAGCCGTAGATGCCGATGTGGCGCAGAGGCTGCGGCTGCGGCAGGCGGGTGATGCCCTCGCTGCCTGCCCCAAAGCCATCGCGCCACCAGGGAATGGGCGCGCGGCTGAAGTACAGGGCCAGACCCCGCGCGTCGGTCACCACCTTCACCACGTTGGGGTTGCGAACATCGGCCGGATCGTCGATCGCATGGGCGGCCGTGCTCATGCTCGCGTCGGGGTGCTGCTGCAGCAAGGTCGCCACCGCATCGATCAGCGCTGGATCAATCAGGGGCTCGTCGCCCTGCACGTTCACCACGGTGTGGTGGTCGGGCAGATGCAGCAGTTCGCAAGCCTGCGCGAGCCGGTCGCTGCCCGAAGGGTGGTCGGCGCGCGTCATCACGCTGGGCACGCCATGCGCCTCGCAGGCCTGCGCGATCGCCGCGCTGTCGGTCGCCACCACCACCTGCTGCGCGCCGCTCTGGCGCGCGCGCTCAGCGACCCGCACGACCATCGGTCGTCCGGCGATGTCGGCCAGGGGCTTGTCGGGCAAGCGTGTCGAGGCCAGCCGCGCCGGGATCAGGACCGTGAAGGCCATGGTCAGACCAGCGGCGTGCGCGCCGGCAGGTGCTCGAGTTCTTCGTGGCTCAGGGTGCGCGCTTCGTCTTCGAGCAGGACCGGGATGCCGTCACGAACCGGGTAGGCCAGGCGCGCACTGCGCGAGATCAGTTCCTGCCGTTCGCGGTCGTAATCCAGGGGGCCCTTGGTCACCGGGCACACCAGCAGTTCAAGCAGTTTCGCGTCCATCGGCGGATGATAGCTTTGCGGCCAGCAGCCGATCGAAGGCCGCCCAGAAGCCCGGCGCGATCTCCACTTGCAGCGGCACGGCCCAGGCCTGCGGCCGGTGGCGCCACAGTTTGACCGCGTCCTTCTCGGTGCACACCACCTCCAGATTCGCCGGCAGATCCAGCGGGCGCTGTGCGAAGTCATGGTGATCGGGCAGTGCGAGGGTGCTTACCGGCACGATGCCCGTGGCCCGCAGCATGGCGAAAAACGCCTCGGGTTGCGCGATGCCCGCCACCGCCGCCACACCCGTCGTACCCGCGAAATCCGCCAGCGGCCGACGCGTGCCGTCGGCCCGAACGGCCTCCGGCGCCAGCTGGCGCGCGATGTCAAACCCTTCGATGCCCGTCACATCGGCCGGTCGCAGCACCAGATGGACCGCGCGCGGCCAGCGCTCGCGCAAGGGGCCTGCGGGCAGCAGCCAGCCGTTGCCCGTGCCGCGCGCGTCGAACACGCAGATCTCGATGTCGCGCCCAAGCGGCGCATGCTGCAGCCCGTCATCACTCACCAGCACCTGCGTCTGCGGATACCGCGCCAGCAGCCGGCGTGCCGCCTCCACCCGGCGCGCGCCCACCACCACTGGCACCTGGCAGCGGCGTGCCACCAGCAGTGGCTCGTCGCCGCTTTGGGCTGCGTCGGTTTCGTCGGCGCGCACCTCGTGGCAGCTGCCGTCATCGTGGCGCCCATAGCCACGCGAGATCACGCCCGGGCGCAGACCGAGCGCCTGCAGGTGTTCCACCACCGCCACGACCACCGGCGTCTTGCCGGCGCCGCCGGCCACCACATTGCCCACCACCACCACGGGCACGGGCAGGTGTTCGATCCGTTGCAGCCCCAGGCGGTAGACGCTGCGATGCAGCGCCGCCAGCGCGCCATAGACCCACGACAGCGGCCACAGGCTCCAGGCCAGCGGGCCGCGCCGCTGCCACGCCTGCAGCAGGCTCACTGCGGCTTCCCGCCCGCCTGGCCCGAGGTCTGCGCGGCGAAGGTGATCTGACCCAGCCCGGTGCGGCGGGCCGCTTCGAGCGCTGTCACCACCGATTGGTGGGGCGACGTCGCGTCCGCGCTGATGATCACGGTGATGTCCTTGGTCCCGCGGGTGGCGTCGGCCAATGCGGCGGCGACCGCATCGACACTGCGCCCGGACAGCGCCACGCGGTTGATCACGTAACGGCCGTCGGCGCTGATCGCCACGACGACTTCCTTGGGATGGTCGCGTGCAGCTTGCGCATCGGCCACCGGCAATTGCAGCTGCAGCTCGGTGAACTTGCTGTAGGTGGTGGACAGCATCAGGAAGATCAGCACCACCAGCAGCACGTCGATGAACGGGATCAGGTTGATCTCGGGCTCATGCCGGGGGCGGGGTCGGAAGTTCATCGCCGAGCCCGCTCAGGTGCGCAGGGTATTGAGGTGTCGCACGAAGCGCTCGCTGGCCAGCTCCATCGACAGCAGGTAGCCGTCTACGCGGGCCCGGAAGTAGCGCCAGAACATGAGGGCCGGAATCGCCACGATCAGCCCGAAGGCGGTGTTGTACAGGGCGATCGAGATGCCATGGGCCAGCTGCGCGGGATTGCCGCCGGTGGTGCCGCCGGGCGCCTGCGAGCCGAAGATCTCGATCATGCCGATCACCGTGCCCAAAAGCCCGAGCAGCGGGGCGGCCGAGGCGATCGTGCCCAGCGCGCTCAGATAGCGCTCGAGCCGGTGTGCCACCGCCCGCCCGCTGGCCTCCATCACGGCACGCAGCTGGGCCTCGGAGCTGCGCGGGTCACTGGCCAGCGCGCGCAGGCCGCTGGCCAGCACCTCGCCCAGCGCGCAGTTTTGCTCGAGCTGGTTCACCACTTCGGGGGGCGGCAGCGCGTGGCGCGACACCGCCAGCGCCTCGTCGAGCAACTGTGGCGGCACCACGCGCCGCGTGCGTAGGCTCAGAAAGCGTTCGATGATCAGTGCCAGAGCGGCAATAGAGCAGGCAATCAGGGGCCAGATGGGCCATCCGGCGGCTTGTATGATCGAAAACAAAGTGGCGTCTCCGGCGCGGTTCAGGAGCCCTGTCGAGGCAGGTTGAGCGGATTATCGACGACGGGCCCGCCCCTGTAGGACGTTTCGGTTCGCGGTCGGAAGAATCGCACAAATCCTGTGGACAACTTTGTGCAAAACAGGGCCCCAATGGCCCGCAAACCCGCACCAAATCGTCAACGTTACAAAACGGTCACATTTTGAGCAGAAAAAATGTGTTTGAAATCAACCGCTTGCAACGAAAAACCGACATTTCGGGCCATGATTACCAAATGATCACACTACTTGCCGAGTCTGTGGACTACCGCAGACCCGATCGGCCGCCAACCCGCATGGAACTTGATGTCTGAGGTCCGAAACCCAGGATTGGCGCGGCGTATCTGGCAAGTCGGAGCGCTGTGCCGCGCCGTTGCTGATGCGCTGGATGCCCGCTTCAACCCGGTCTCGGTGCGCGGCGAGATCTCCGGCTTCTCGCGCGCTGCCAGCGGCCATTGCTACTTCAGCCTCAAGGACGCCTCGGGCCAGATTCGCTGCGCCATGTTCCGCCGATCGGCCAGCCTGCTTGACTTCAACCCGCGCGACGGCGACAGCGTTGAGGTCACCGGCCGGCTGGATGTTTACGACGCACGCGGCGATCTGCAACTGATCGTCGAGAGCCTGCAGCGCGCCGGTCAGGGCACGCTGTTCGAGCAGTTCCTGCGCCTGAAGGAGCGCCTGGAGGCGCAAGGCCTGTTCGATCCTGCACGCAAGCGCAGCCTGGTGGCCATGCCGCGCGGCATCGGCCTGGTCACCTCGCTGGGCGCGGCCGCCCTGCACGATGTGGCCACCGCCTTGCGTCGTCGTCTGCCCCATGTCCCGGTGCTGCTGGCGCCGGCGGCGGTGCAGGGCGCGCAGGCGCCAGCCGAATTGATCGCGGCCCTGCAATCGCTCTCGGCACGCGCGCTGGCCGGCCAGATCGATGTCATCTTGCTGGTGCGCGGCGGCGGTTCGCTGGAAGACCTTTGGGCCTTCAACGACGAGGCCCTGGCCCATGCCATCGTGCGCACGCCGGTGCCGGTGGTCTGCGGCGTGGGCCACGAAACCGACTTCACCATCGCCGACTTCTGCGCCGATCTGCGCGCGCCCACGCCCACTGCCGCCGCCGAACTGGTGGCGCCCGCGCGCGAAGCCTGGCTGGGGCAGCTGGCTGCCTTGCAAGAGCGTCTGCAGCGCGCGGCGGGTCGTCGCCTGGATGGCGCAGGTCAGCGCCTGGATGCGGCGGCTGCGCGCCTGGGCCGTCCTTCCGGGCGCGTGGGCGGCCAACACCAGCGTCTGGAGCGTCAGGCGCAACGTCTGCGTTATGCGGTGCTCGCGCGCCTGGCCCGTGAGCGCGCGGCGCTGCAGGCCGCGACGGCGACCCTACGCCGCGCCTCGCCCGCCCGCATCAGCCTGCACGCGCAGCGCCTGGAGCGCGCCAGCTTGCGATTGGCAGGCATCGACCCGCGCCGGGTGCTCGAGCGTGGCTATGCCTTGCTCACGCACGCCGACGGCACGGTGCTCACGCGCGCCGCCCAGGCCCGCCCCGGCGTGCCGGTCCAGGCCCGCCTGGCCGACGGTAGGGTCGATCTGACCGTGGTCACGTCTACGCCGGATTAATGCCTAGAATCAAAGGCTGTCTGCGAGAGCGGTCTGCGAGACCTCGACCTGCCTGCCAGACCTTCCTTCTTTCCAAAGCAAGAAACCCAGAGGAACCCCATGGAACACACCCTTCCCGCGCTGCCCTACGCCAATGACGCGCTTGCCCCGCATTACTCCAAAGAGGCCTTCGAGTACCACCATGGCAAGCACCACAACGCTTACGTGGTCAACCTCAACAACCTGCAAAAGGGCACCGAGTTCGAGGCCATGAACCTGGAAGAGATCGTCAAGAAATCTTCCGGTGGCATCTACAACAACGCCGCTCAGATCTGGAACCACACCTTTTTCTGGAGCTGCATGAAGCCCGCTGGCGGTGGCGAGCCCACCGGCGCGCTGGCCAGCGCCATCACGGCCAAGTGGGGCAGCTACGCCGCTTTCCGTGAAGCCTTCGTCAAGTCGGCCGTCGGCAATTTCGGCTC
>JBIKUT010000116.1:0-6616 GCA_044347465.1 Ramlibacter sp. | reverse complement strand
AGCCTCTCGGCGCAGATCGAGAGCCTGCGCGAGGGCTGCTTTACCGACCTCGTGCGCCAGCACGTGCCCATCGAATCGGTCGAGGAGCAATGGGACCTCGCGAGCCTGGAGAAGGCGCTGGTCGATGAATGGGGCCTGCAGGTTCCGCTGCGCGAGAAGGTGCAGGTGGCAGACAGCGTCACCGACGAAGACATCGTCGAAGAAGTCGTCGTCGCTGCCCACGCCGCGTTCAAGGTCAAGGTGCAAGAAGTGGGCGAGGCTAACTTCACGCAGTTTGAGCGCATGGTCTTGCTACAAAGCATCGACACGCACTGGCGCGAGCACCTGTCGGCCCTCGACTACCTGCGCCAGGGCATTCACCTGCGGGGTTACGCGCAAAAGCAACCCAAGCAGGAATACAAGCGCGAAGCCTTCGAGCTCTTTGGCCAGTTGCTGGACTCCGTGAAGAACGAGGTCACGCGCACCCTCATGACCCTGCGCGTGGAGTCGTCTGCGCAGCTCGATCAGGCGGCCCAGGACATCGAGGGCCGTGCCGAGCGCATCGCCAACGTGACCTACACCGCCCCCACCGAGACCGGCGAGCCTGAGTCCTCGGTCGATGCCGCCACCGTGCGTGCATCCGAGGCCATGCCGCGCGTGGGCCGCAACGAACCCTGCCCCTGTGGCAGCGGCAAGAAGTTCAAGCAGTGTCACGGCCGGCTCCAGTGAGCTGAGCGCCGCTTCTCCCGTCCAAGCGTCTGCCACGGGTCGCCCCACCACCACGTGGGGCGCGCGTGTGCGCATGCGTGCTCGCGCCGTGGCGTGAACCCTCACGCTTGAGCTGCGCATCTCTTGCGTACTCAAAAAAAACGTCTTTCAGTGGATTTTTTGTAACCACTCCTGTCAGAGCTGACAGGGATTAAGGGGTGACGCGTAGGTGACAGGCTCTTCAATTAGGAGGTGTTTAACAGGGAGCTACACACATGACCACTCTTTCACCTATCCGAAACATCGACTCTGTCGCCGCCGCAGCAGGGCGCACTCCTACAGGTGTGTCGCCGGCTACGGGTGTATCGACGGGCCGCTCGGGGATTCCAACCGCGCGCGGGCCGGGCTTGTCGGCGCACTTGCGTCAACGCATCGCCCGTGATTTTCATGCGCGCTGGAGCGAGGAATGGGGCAGCAAGTTTGTGACCCATGGGCGGGCACCGGGTCGTGATGCCATTCGACTCGATGGCAATGACTACCTGGCCGTCACGGGGCATCCGCGCATCGTGCAGGCGCAGATCGACAACCTGCGATGCAACCACGACGCCGTGACGCAATCGAGCGTGTTCCATCTGGCCGGCTCACCCACCCACCAGTTTGAGGTTGCCCTGGCCGATTGGATCGGCGCAGACAGCGCGCTGCTATGCCAGTCTGGCTACACCGCCAACCTCGGACTGCTGCAGGTGATCGCCGATCCCGAGACGCCGGTGTACGTCGACAGCCTGGCACATATGTCGCTGTGGGAGGGTGTGCGGGCGTCCGGGGCCACAGCCCGCGCCTTTCGCCACAACGATCCGGCCCACCTGGCCCGGATGATTCCTCGGCATGGTCCTGGCCTGGTGGTGGTCGACTCGGTGTACAGCACCACCGGCGCGCTGTGCCCGCTACCTGACATGGTGCAGGTCGCGCAGGACCACGGCTGCATGATCCTGGTCGATGAATCGCACTCCCTGGGTACGCATGGCCCGCAGGGTCGGGGCTTGTGCGCGCAATGGGGTCTGACGGACCGCGTGCATTTCATTACCGCCAGCCTGGCCAAGGCCTTTGCCGGGCGTGCGGGCTTTTTCACCATGCCCGAGGAATTGCGCTACTACCTCATGTGCCACAGCTTTCCCAGCATCTTCAGCTCGAGCCTGCTACCCCACGAGATCGCGGGCCTAGCCGCCACGCTGGAGGTTCTGCGCGAGGCCCAGGATGCTCGGGAACGACTCCATCAGCGCACGGTGCGTGTGCGCTCGCACTTAACGGAGCTGGGCTACCCCATCGCCCATGGATCCGAGCAGATCATCGCGCTGGAGGCGGGTTCGGAGGTCGATACGCTGGCCTTGCGTGACACCCTGGAGGCGCGTGGTATTTTCGGTGCGGTGTTCGTTGCGCCGGCCACGGCCCGTCAGCGCGCGATGGTCAGGCTCACGCTCAACGCCGCACTCACCGACGCCGAGCTGAATCATCTGGAGGCTGTGGCAGCCGAGATCGCGTCTCAGGTACGCCCCTGGGAGTGGCCCATTGCACGGCGACAAAACCGGCCGGTACCGGCTACGGCCTGATCAATCGTGGATCGTCCGGCTCTCTTGGCGGGCCAGCCATTCATGATGGCCCATGAGGGGGTCTGGTAGGTCCGCAGACGGCACCTCGCACAGAGCTGCCAGCAGGCCGCTGATCCCCTCGGGTGCAAAGGCAGGCAAGGGTGCGCCAGGCCCTGGGATTCCCAGCGCTTGCCAAAGCTCCAGAGGGGCCAGCCGATGGCCTTGTCGGATGTCGTCTAGGCTTTGCCTGTCCATGCCTTGGAGCTCCGCCAGTTCGGCCATCGCGCTGAGGCCCTCCGGTGTCTCCAGTTGCAACCAGCTCACCTGACCTTCGGCATTCATACCCAGCACTCCAAAGGGTTGACCGATGACCACGTACTCGATCCAATGGCGCGTCGCCAAGGCATGCAGTGCGTCCTGTACCCCGGTGAGTGCGAGTAGATCGAGTTGGTCGGGTCGCAGAGTCGAGCGCCAGATCGCGCCATGGGGTTCTAGCGCCCGACCGGATAGGGAGCTGACTGCTTCAATTAACCGTGCGGCGACATCCGTCGACTGTTTAGGGATGTAGTGGTCGATCAGCTCCCGGTTGAAGGCGCCCACTGCTACGCGTTCGTCTGCTTGGCCTGTTAGCAAAATTCGTGCGCCTGGCCAGTCACGCATTTCACTCAGAAATTGAAGTCCATCCATCCCGGGCATGGAGAAGTCGACGACGCTGACCTGGGTGAGCGCGTAGCGATCGGGCGTGCGAGCCCAGTAGTTCAGGATCTGGGGGATCAGGGGTTTGCCTTGACGCCACAAGTCGACCATGTTCTGTTGCTTGCGCCGATCTTGTTCCCATAGACGCGGTTCGTGAAGCAAGGCGCGGATGCAGCGCGCGGGTCGCATGAACAAGCGCATATGCCAGCCTTGTGGCAAGACCATCGCGAGAACCTGCAGGTACTCAGGGTCATCATCTAGGAACAAGATGCTACCGGGTCGGTGAAACAGGGGGAAACTCATAGGCTTGGAAGATCGATGATGAAACGGGCTCCGCAGCCCACTTCGGATTCAACTTGGATGCGACCGCGCGAGGTGTGGATCACGCGTTGGCAAAACGCCAGTCCCAGACCGTGTCCGGTGTTTTGCTGGGTCGATACAAAGGGTTGAAACAAGCGCGCCTGCAGATCGGGGCTGATGCCCCGGCCGCGGTCGATGACCCGGATACGCCCATTGCGCGTGTGGGGCCACCCGCTGTCAATTTCCAAACGCAGGTCGCCCGACTTCGGTGCCTCGGACAGGGTGGCCAGCGAATGCAAGGCGTTCTTCACCAAATTTTCGATGACCTGCTTGAACAGCGTTTCCGATGCATAGAAGCTGAAATCGCGCGAAACGTCGATCTGGACGCATGCGCGCTCGACGCCGTTACGGTACGGAAAGCCCAGCACCGCATCGCGGACGACCTGGGCTGCGCTGACCACGTCCCCGTTGCGCGGGAGCTCCATCAGCCGCGCGTTCGTGATCTGCATGTCGATCTGACGGTTCATCTGTCGCACGGTCGCATGCAGTCGTACGGTCAATTGCTCGATCCGCTGCGCGGTGTGTCCGGGCGCGGTACGCGCCTCACTCAAGACAGCGTCGCTGATCAGGGCCATCGTGGAAAGTGGCGTCCGCAATTCGTGCGCCATGATGCCCATGGTCCCGAGCGCCTGCTTGATCTGCTCGCGCCGCAGGCTCGATGAGGAGATACCTAGCATCAGGCTCATGTACCACGCGAACGTGAAGACGACCAGATGCATGATCACCTGATCGCTCGATACCGGCGCTACGGGGGGGCCTGCAAGGTGGAACAGGCCCGCGCCGGCCAAGATGCCGGAGATGGTGCCGATCGTGGCAATACGCCAATCCGTGAGGTGGTAATAGATCAGGAACATGCTCGTCATCGAGGCAAACCAGACGGCATTGCGTTCGTTGCACAGGTACATCCAGGTGAAATACACGGGCAAGGTGATCCAGAAGATCCCGCTCAGGGCGATCGTCGCCATGCGCCCGGGGGGTTGAGCCTGCAGGGCTGGCACGGTGAGTAGGAGGACCCCCAGCAGGCCGGCGCACAGGCGTTGCCACAGACGCTCATAGGGTTGTGGTGCCAGGTCGGTCCAGACCGCATAGAAAAGCGGATGCCCAAATGCCGTGGAGAACCCCAGCGCGCGGATACGCCAGGTCGACGGGTGCAGGATGGGCTCGACCAAGGGCCGGGTGATTGCATCGATGACGAACAGGCGCGTTCGCATACTGGACCTTTTCCGAGGGGTTGGGGATCGGCGTTATTAACTCAGCCGTTGCACATCTCTGTTAATTTGTAATCATATGGGACTATTAAAGCAAAAGGCGTGCGTTTAAAGTGACTCATCGAACAAGCCGCCACAACGTCAGTCTGGAGGCCATCCTGAGCGATTGGCTGGTCGCACTGCGCGAATTCGCTGTCGAGGCCATCGCGGTGCTCGGGCCTGAGCCCTTCGGTGGGGATGACGATCGCCATGCGCTGTGCGTGCACCCGCCGGTGGCCGAGGACGTGGCCTGCGCACTGGCGGACAGCCGGGAATTTGGCGCCCGCTGGCGGGGGCTCGACGCCCCCCTCGTCGCCTGGCAGCACATCGCCCGCAGCGGCCAGCTCGAGGCCTCGCGCTGGCGGGTGTTGGCCCTGGCTCACGGCTTTCAGACCATGGTGCGGGTCGAGTTCCCGCTGCCTGCCAATCGCGCCTTCGAGTGCTTCATGTTCAGCCCGCGCGAGCTGACCGGTCGCTCCGATGCGGCCATGCTGGTGTGGTCTGCCCTCAATGTCTGGCCCGTCCTCAAACGCTGCATCGCGCAGGCGCATGCGTGCCTCAGTCCGCGCGAGCGACAATGTCTGATGTTGGCCTTCAACGGCTTGACCGCCCGCGAAAGTGCCGACCAGATGATCTGCGCCGAGCGAACTGTGAACTACCACCTGGCCAACGCCATGGCCAAACTCAAGGTCGACAACAAGCTGGCGGCCATCCAGCGCGCCTGCTGGATCGGCGCGATCTGAGATGATCCGGGTCGATTTGGGGTTTGGAAAAAGACATGTTTCTCGCCATCGATGTGGGCAATACCCGCCTGAAATGGGCGCTCTACGAGCGCGCTCGCCCCGGCGCACTGGCTTTGGCCCAGGGCGCCGAGTTCCTGGAGAACATCGACCGGCTCTCCGGCGGCCCCTGGCGTGACCTGCCCGCGCCGCAGCAGATGCTCGGTTGCGCTGTCGCCGCCGACGCGGTCAAGATCCGTGTGCGCGAGCAGATGGAAGAACTGTGGGACATCGCGCCCCGCTGGGTCCATGCCAGTGCGTCCGAGGCCGGTCTGGTCAATGGCTACGACCATCCCACCCGTCTGGGGGCCGATCGCTGGGTCGCCATGATCGGCGCGCGCCAACGCGTGCTGGCCCAGGGGCCGGCACGACCCATCGTCGTCGTCATGGTCGGCACCGCCGTCACCGTCGAGGCGATCAGCGCGGACGGCCGCTTTCTGGGCGGACTGATCCTGCCGGGGCACGGCATCATGCTGCGCGCGCTCGAATCTGGCACGGCGGGCCTGCATGTGCCAACCGGCGAAGTGCGTGAGTTTCCCACCAACACCAGCGACGCACTCACCAGCGGCGGGACCTACGCCATTGCGGGCGCGATCGAGCGGATGGTGCAGCACCTGCGCCAGTACTGTGGCGAGTCGCCCGTGTGCATCATGACTGGTGGCGCCGGCTGGAAGATGGCGCCCTCGATGTCGGTGCCCTTCGAGCTGGTCGAAAGCCTGATCTTCGACGGCCTGCTCGAGATCGCGCAGCGGCGCGAGGCCGCCTAAGGCCCGGGTTTCAGGCGCGCGGGCGGGTCAGCCAAGCCTCGGCCAGGCGCACCCAGTAGGTGGCGCCCAGTGGAATCAAATCGTCATTGAAGTCGTAGCTGGGGTTGTGCAGCATGCACGGACCGCCGCCATGCCCCATCTCGCGGTGCGCACCGTCGCCATTGCCGATGAAGCAATAGGCGCCGGGCTTGGCTTGCAGCATGTAGGCAAAGTCCTCGGCGCCCATGGTGGGTTCCTGCGCCTGCACATTGGACTCGCCCACGATGTCGGCCATCACCGCCCGGGCGAACAGCGCCTCGGCTTCGCTGTTGATGGTGGGCGGGTAGTTGCGCGCAAACTCGAACTCGCATTGCGCCTCATGCGCCGCACACACATGCTCGGCCACCTGGCGCATGCGCCGCTCGATCATGTCCAGCACTTCGACGCTGAAGGTGCGGACCGTGCCTTGCAACTCGCAGCGATCGGGCACCACGTTGGTGGCCTCACCCGCATGG
>JBIKUT010000115.1:0-6693 GCA_044347465.1 Ramlibacter sp. | reverse complement strand
GCGGCGGCAAAGCCGATATGGCCATGGCCGGCGGCACCGACGCCAGCGCGCTGCCAGCGGCCCTCAAGTCCGTTCAGGCCTGGGTGGCTGAACGCGCCTGATCACTCGCCGCGAAACTGCGGCGTGCGTTTTTCGTGGAAGGCCAAACGCCCTTCCGCGAAGTCTTGGCTGGCGGCCGTGAGTCGTTCGCGTTCACGCATCGCTGCCAGCTCGTAGCGCCCGCTTGAAATCTCATTGAGCGACTGCTTGGTCGTCTGCAGCGCCAAGGGTGCCAGCGCGCCAATCTCCGACGTGAGCTGACGCACGCTGGCCTGTAGCGCCTCGGGCGTGGGTGCGATCTCCTCCAAGGCACCCAGCGCCATCAGCTGCTGCGCGCTGAAGGGGCGTGCCGTGAGGAAGGCCCGCTTGGCGCCCGAGATCCCCAGACGCGCCACATAGCGTTGCAGGCCGCTGGGGTAGTAGTGCAGCCCCAGCGCGGTGGCTGGCATGCGCAGCTCGATGCCGGCCAGGGCGATGCGCAGATCGCAGGCGAGCGCCAGGTCGGTGGCCCCGCCATAGACACTGCCATTGAGCGCGCACACCGTCACCGCGCGCAGGTTCGCCAGCGCGTCGGCCACGCGCTCGAACATCGCCGGGTCATGGTCGGGTCCGTCGAAATCGCCGATGTGATAGCCCGCGCAGAACACGGGCCGGGGCTGACCCGTGGTGTTGGCGGTGATCACCACCACGCGCACATGCGGGTCGGTGTTGAAACGATCAAACGCCTGCATCAGTGCGTGCAGGTCGACGTCTTCGAGTCGGTTGCGGTGTGCCGGCCGATTCAGCGTGAGGGTGGCCACGCCGTCCTGAAGTTCAATGCGCGGCGTCGTGGGGGCAGTCGAAACGGACTCGGTCATGCGCCGATTGTGCCCATCAGTTAGCTGACAACGGATGCGGCGCTCCTGCTCGGTGGCACCTGTCTTGCGTAGTTCGAAGGCATTCATCTTTTGTTCGCCAACACGGTGCATCCACCATGTCCTCCACGTCCTTCGAAGCCTACTCGCGCAGTTTTTGTGAAGCCCTGGGTCTTACACCCCCGCAGGTGCAGGCGAGCGCCGATGCGCCTGCGGCCTTCAGCGTCGACTACCGCGAGGTGACCCTGGTGCTGGCTGAGGCCGGTACATCGCGCATGCCGCAGTTGTCGCTGTGCGTCGACTTCGGTGAAGTGCCCGAGCACGAGCAGGCCGAGGTCTATCCGGCTTTGCTGCAGGCGAATTTCCTGATGCTCGAGGGCGGTGCGCCCTCGTTCAGTCTGCATCCGCTCACAGGGCGCGTGACCTATCACTTCACATTCAGCCTGGACCAGGCCGACCCGCGGGCCCTGTGTGAGGCGCTCGATGGCATTGCCGACGCCGTCTTGCAATGGCGCGAGACGCGGTGTCTGCCCGAGTCTGTGGGCCAGGTTCAAGAGCCTCCCACGTCCGCCCATGCCATGCGCGCATGAACGCGCGATTCAGATTTCGATCCACCTTAAGGAGCCATGCCATGACATCCATGTTGTCCAGTTTGTGTTGCTACGGGCGTCGCCAGCGCGCGCCATCTGATGCTGCGCCAGCGGCGCGAGCCGCCGCTCCGTCGTCCCCGGGCGTGCTCGCCCGCCTATCCGGCCTGGCGACCGCTGCCCGCTCCAGCGCGCAGCTCGGGCTGGCCATCGGCGCCGCCGTGACCTGCGGCCTGACGACCAAGGCCGCCTACATCGCGGCGATGATGGCGGCCGGGTCCACCGCCAACAAAGCCGTGAGCACGGGCATCGTCCTGGGCAGCACGGTCGTGGTGCAGTCGGGGGTGCGCAGTCTCGTAGAAGGCGCCCGCAGCCTGGGGCGTGAGCGGCCTGCACTCACGCCGGTGTCCGTCGGGTCGATGAAGGTCCTGGGGGTGGCGGCTTACCTCACCGCGATGCTGGGGAGCGTCTATCGCGCGATGCAGGACGAAGAAACCGAGCCTCTGGGGGCCTACATGCTCGCGCATGCGGGCGGACAGGTCCTGTCGATGCTGGTCGCCGAGTGGGTCGCCAATCGGCTCGTGCCGCACGCCATCGTTCCGACCGAGTTGTTGAATGAAGAAGGTGAGCGGATCGATCCCGCATCGGCGCAGGCGCAGGCCTTGCGACTGACCGCGGAGAAAGCACTGATCGCCGGTCAGATCCTGGCCCACGTGGCCCTCATGGCCATGATGTTGGACAAGATCCCCTTGGTGCAGCAGGCCCTGGGTACGCCCGCGGGATTTCGCCCCGGGCAGGACAGCCCCGAGGACCATCTGCGCGCGGGCCTCGGGGTGGCCCTCATGATCGGTGGGTCCGAGGTCGGACGCGTGGCGATGGGCGGCGTGGGCATGGCCCTGATGCAGACCCTGAAAGGGGCCACGATACGTCGGGCGCAGCCGCAAGTGCGCGAGTTGGAGGAACTGCGCGTAGAGCCGATTGAGATGCAGGCACCCGCCATCGCCGCGGCCCCCGCGCCGGCCGTCTCGCGCTGGGAGCAAGGGTTTCAGGCGCTGGATCAGGCGGGGCATCGCACCGGTTTGGGGGATGACGCCCGGGGGCGCATGGCCAGCTATGCGCCGATCTTGAATCTGACGGTCGATGCGCTCACCACCGGACCCCACTCGGGGCTGATACGGGGACTGGCGCGCACTCTGAACAAGCCCCTGTTCGATGTGGCGATCGGCGTGTCCAACTTCACGCTGTCCCTGTTGAATGCCGCGGACATGTTGCTGCTCGCTCGGCAGACGCGTCCGGCTGGGGATGCGCCTGCGCTGGACCAGCCGAGGCCAGACTATGGAGCCACAGGCGACTCACCCCCGCTGACCGCTTCTATGTTTGAGACCGCGAGCCCCTTGGCTTAAACATGCCGAGGCTTGTCAAAGCCGTAGATCGCCAACGTGCTCTCGCCAGCTTGCAGGCGCTTGAGGATGGCGGCCTCGTCGGCCTCGCGAGCCTGGGCCGCAGCTACGATCTCGGCGGCACGACTCGCTGGAATGGCGACGATGCCGTCGCCATCGCCCACCAACAGGTCGCCGGCGCAGACGACGACATCGCCGAGCGTCACTGGGTGGTTGATCCAGCCCGTTGCACCGAAGTCCTTGCCCGTACCCTGGATGCATAGCCCGCGCGCGAAGACCGGAAACCCGATTTCGCCCAGAAGCACGCCGTCACGTACGCAGGCGTCAATCACCAGGCCAGCCAGACCGCGTACCTGGGCCATGGTGGACATGATCTCGCCCCAGTAGCCGTGTTCGTAGGCGCCGCTGCAATAGACCACCAGCACGTCACCGGATTGCGACACCTCCAGTGCGCGGTGTAGCCAGAGGTTATCGCCTGGAGGTGAGTGCACGGTGAGGGCGCTGCCGGAAAAGCGAAAGTGAGAAGCGACCGGCTTGATGGCCGAGGGCAGGGCGCCGATCTTGCGACCCGCTTCATGCAAGGTCGCAGTAGGCAGGCCCGCTGCGCGGCGCATCAGATCGGGCGAGAGGCGCGTGATCTCCAGGCGCGTGGTCAGCGTGTGGTCGAAAGGGGCAGGTGCACTCATGGGTTCTGGGGCGTTTGAAGCTGGTGGTAATTGAACTGCTTGCGTGCTTCATCGAGGCGCAGACCGCTGCGCACCGCGTTGCGGATTTTCTCCTCGGCGGCCTCGATCGCTTCAGCGGTGTCCAGCACTCGGTCTTCATGCGCCTGGGGAATGACGACTGCACCATCGCTATCGCCCTTGACGATGTCACCTGGCGCCACGCGTGCCTCGCCGATCGTCACGGGCACGCCGGTAGCTTCCACCTGCACGCGGTCCTTGCCGGTTCGCATCCAGTGATCCTTGCTGAAGACCGGGTAGCCCAGCGCGCGGCACAGATGCGTGTCCCGGCAGACACCATCGATCAGGGTGCCGGCGATGCCGCGGCGGTGCGCGATCTCGGTGAGGATGTCGCCCCAGACCGTAGCGTTGTCGCGGCCACCGTTGTCCAGGACGATCACGCTGCCCGCAGGCACGTCGTCGATGTAGTCGCCCACGGTACCGGGCGGGTTGCCGGCCGGGCCATAGAGCAGGGTCCAGGCGCGGCCGGCCATGCGGAATTCGGGGTCACGCGGCTTGATGCGATAGCACTGACCGGCGATGCCCAGTTTGTCCAGCGCGTCGCTGAGCGTGGCGGTGTCCAGCTTCGCGGCGCGCGCGACGTTGGTGTCTTGCGGTGTGTGGTTCGATGTCATACAGGTTTAGCGCTCCAGCATGTGTTCATAACTGCCGCCCATGACCTCACCGATAGGCGTGCCAGCCAGGATGGCCTTGGCCATGGCGGCTTCCTTGGCCACGATCATTTCCGCGGTCTGAAGCACGCGCTCGATATCCGCTTGGGGAATGATGATGACGGCGCTGCGATCTGCCAGCACATAGTCGCCGGGGTGGACAGTGACCTGACCGCCAGCATCCGGGCTGGTCCCGATCGTGACGGGTATCTGGGTGCCCAGTTCGACCACGCGGCCTCGCGCGGTGCGCGACGTCAGGCTGCGGCTGAAGACGGGGAAGCGATAGCCGATGGCTTCATCGACATCACGCAGGGGGCCGTCGGCCACCACGCCCTCGGTGCCGCGCATCTTGGCCCCCAGCGTGAGTAAACCGCCCCAGCAACCGGCCTCGACGCCGCTGCGTTGTTCGACCACGATGATGTGGCCGGGGCCTGCGTGTGCGATGGCGGTGCATCCTAAATGCACGGGCGGCCCCGGCGGGGGCTTGCCGGGGCCGACTTTCATGGTGACGGCGCGTCCGGCGATACGTCCGCCGCCTTGATCAGGGCCGCTGCGCTGGGGCAGGCCGGTGACGACGCCAGTCAGGCCCAACTTGTCCAGGGCGTCGGATACCGCGCAGGCATCCAGTCGCCGCAGTCGTTGCAGGAAGGGATCGTGCATGGGGGTGTCTTCCTCAGGTTTATTTTAGGTTTTTGTGAACACCAGGTCCCAGACCCCGTGTCCCAGCCTCAGGCCGCGGTTCTCGAATTTGGTCAGTGGCCGGTAGTTCGGCTTGGGGGCATAGCCTTGCGCGGTGTTACGCAGCTGCAGCTCGGCCCCCAGCACCTGCAGCATCTGCTGCGCGTAGGGCTCCCAGTCGGTGGCGCAGTGCAGGTAGCCGCCTGGCGCGAGGCGCGTGGCGAGCTTGGCCACCAGCGGCGGCTGGATCAGGCGGCGCTTGTGATGGCGCAGCTTGTGCCAGGGGTCGGGAAAGAAGATGTGGATGCCCGCCAGCGCGCCAGGCGTGAGCATGTGGTCCACCACTTCGACCGCGTCGTGCTGCACGATGCGGATGTTCGTCAGGCCCTGCTCGCCGATGCGTTTGAGCAGGGCGCCCACACCGGGTTCGTGCACTTCGCAGCACAGGAAGTTTTTCTCGGGCATCAGGCCGGCGATGTGCGCGGTGGCCTCGCCCATGCCAAAGCCGATTTCCAGAATCGTGGGTGCGTCGCGGCCGAAGGCCTGTGCAAGGTCCAGAGGCGTGCCGGTATACGGCTGCAGGAAACGGGGGCCTAGGGTCTCGAAGGCCTTGGCCTGGCCGGTCGTGGTGCGGCCGGCGCGCAGCACGAAGCTGCGGATGGTGCGCGGGTGCGCCACGCCCTCGGGGGTGCCGCTGGCGGGGGAGGCTTGCTCGTTTCGGGTCTCGCTCATGTCGCTATTGTCGTAGGGTCGTGTCGCGCCACGCGCGCACGGCCTGCGCCAGCCAGTCGCTGACCGAGGTGGCCGTCGCCTGCAGCCCCAACACCGTGCCCGCCGCCTGCAAACAGGCCAGCGGCTGCGCGGTCGCCAGGGGCGCGGCGCCGTTCTGCTTGGACAGCTTCTCGCCGTTCGCGCCCAGCACCAGCGGGGTGTGCAGGTAACGCGGGGTGTGCAGGCCCAGGGCTGCTTGCAGCAGGATCTGGCGTGCGGTGTTGTCGGCCAGGTCTTCCCCGCGCACCACGTCGGTGACGCCTTGGTCGGCATCGTCCACCACCACTGCCAGTTGATAGGCCCACAGGTCGTCGGCACGTCGCAGTACGAAGTCACCGACCTCGCGTTCTACGTCCTGCTGCTGCGGCCCACCGCGTCGGTCGTTCCAGTGGACGATGCCCGCATGCGCGGTGCGCAGGCGCCAGGCCCGCGCGGGGCGGCCTTGAAGGCCACTGCGGCAGGTGCCCGGATAAATCAGCTCGCCATGGCGCGCACGCGTCTGGCCGCTGGCCTGCCAGGCGTGCTCGATGTCCTTGCGCGAACAGCCGCAGGCGTAGGCCTGGCCCGAGGCGACCAGGCGATCCAGTGCGGTTTGGTACAGGGCCTCGCGGTTCGATTGCTTCACGGGCGGCGCGTCGGGCACCAGGCCCAGGTCGGCCAGCTGCGAGAGGATGCGCTCGCTGGCGCCCGCGACGCAGCGGGGGTGATCCACATCTTCAATACGCACCAGCCAGCGCCCGTCATGGGTCCGCGCGTCCAGCCAGCTGGCCAGGGCGGCGACCAAAGAGCCCGCATGCAGGGGGCCGGTGGGCGAAGGTGCGAAGCGGCCGACGTAGCCGCCGTCGGCGCGGCGCGTCACGGCAAGCCCCTTCCTCGCGTCTGCGTTCAGGCCACGGCCAGGGCCAGCTCGAGCCCGGAGACAAAGCCGTCTTCGACCCGGTGGCCGATGCACCAGTCGCCGCACACGCCCA
>JBIKUT010000114.1:0-6694 GCA_044347465.1 Ramlibacter sp. | reverse complement strand
GATCTGGTCGATGGCAAACGCGAAGCGACCGCGGATGTCCACCGGCGCGGTCGTGTGGTTAATGCCCAAGGCCCAAACTGCCATTGCTAAATTATAAAATCTCTTGTCCCCACACACACTTAGCGGCCCGCCACGCTCGATCGATGGGTTTTTCAGACATCCTGTTCCATCTTCTTGGCTTCGCCGCCCCCGCGTTGGCGCTGGGCCTGCTGCTGCCCCTGGCGTCCCGCTTTCTTCTCTCTCCGGCCCGCATTGTGACGGGTTTCTGGGCCCAGGCCGCCATCGTGAGTGCCTGCGGCCTGGCCGTCCTGGGGGGCGGACTGTGGTTTTTCAGCCAAGACGGCAAGATGGCCACCTATGGTGCCCTGGTGGGGGTGGCTTGCACAGTGCAATGGACGCTGGCCGGGGCCTGGCGTCGATAATCCGCGCCCATGCTGTATCTGCTGTCTCCCGCCAAGTCGCTCGATTACGAATCGCCTGTGGGCGCGCTGCCCCACACCACCCCGCGCTTCGTCGACGCCTCGGCCCGATTGATCGAGGTTCTGCGTGGCCAATCGCCCCAGGACATCGCCTCGCTGATGGATTTGAGCGACAAGCTGGCCGCCCTGAACGTGGCCCGCTACGAGGCCTGGTCTCCCAAATTCACCGCCGCCAACTCGCGCCAGGCCCTGCTGGCCTTTGACGGCGACGTCTACGACGGCCTGGCGGCCCGCACCCTCAAGCCGGCCGACCTGGACTGGGCCCAGTCGCATGTGGCGATCCTCAGTGGTCTGTATGGCGTGCTGCGGCCCCTGGACCGGATGCAGCCCTATCGCCTGGAGATGGGCACCGCCTTGAAGGTCGGACGAACCTCCAACCTCTATCAGTACTGGGGGGCGCAGATCGCGCAGTGCCTGAACGAGCAGCTGACGGCCGACAAGACGCCGGTGGTGGTCAACCTCGCTTCGCAGGAGTATTTCAAGGCGGTCGACCTCAAGACATTGCAGGCGCGGGTGATCGAGTGCGTCTTCGAAGACTGGAAGGACGGCCGCTACAAGATCATCAGCTTCTTCGCCAAAAAAGCGCGCGGCTTGATGGCCCGCTACGCCATCACCCACCGGGTCGCCACGCCCAAGAAGCTCGAGGGTTTCAACCTCGAGGGCTATGCCTTCGACGCGGGTGCGTCCGAGCCCGATCGCCTGGTGTTTCGTCGGAAAATGGCGGGATGACATCGAACCACGCTGCCCAGGCGGTCACGCCCGAGTTGCGTCTGTGGATCCTGGAGCAGACCCGGGCCGGCCATGCCCCGCAGGCGGTGCTGCAGTCCATGCGCGCCGCGGGCTGGGACGAGGCCGTGGCCCGTGAGGCCCTGGCCGTCGTCACGGGCGGTCAAGCCACGCATCCAACAGCCCGTGCCCCATCGCCTGTCGCCCCGCCTGCGGCCGTGACGCTGCCGGAGCCCGATTTGGCCGCCTCGCCCCTGTACCTGGATGCCGGTGACCGTCGGGTGCATGTGCTGCAGGCCATGGTGAACCCGCGCGTGGTGGTCTTTGGCGACCTGCTGTCCGACGAGGAATGCGAGCAGATGATCGCGTTGGCGCGCCCGCGCCTGGCCCGCTCGCTCACGGTCGCCACCCGCACCGGCGGCGAAGAAATCAATGCCGACCGCACCAGCAGCGGCATGTTCTTTCGGCGCGGCGAGACCGCGCTGATCGCCCGCATCGAGGCGCGTCTGGCGCGTCTCCTGAACTGGCCGGAGGAAAACGGCGAGGGGCTGCAGATCCTGCACTACCAACCCGGCACCGAATACAAGCCGCACTACGACTACTTCGACCCGTCCGAGCCCGGCACGCCGTCCATCTTGCGGCGCGGCGGGCAGCGTGTGGCCACCGTGGTGATGTACCTGGCCGAGCCCGAGCGGGGCGGCGGCACGACCTTCCCCGACGTGCACCTGGAAGTCGCGCCCAAGCGCGGTAACGCGGTGTTTTTCAGCTATGACCGGCCTCATCCCGCCACCCGCACCCTGCATGGTGGCGCGCCGGTGCTGGCCGGCGAGAAATGGATCGCCACCAAGTGGCTGCGCCAACAGCGCTTTGATTGAAACCATGGCCACACCCGAGCAATCCACCCTGGGCAAGCCGGTCGTTTATGCCGACCAGTACGACCCGT
Source organism: Ramlibacter sp. (assembly GCA_044347465.1). Lineage (GTDB taxonomy): Bacteria > Pseudomonadota > Gammaproteobacteria > Burkholderiales > Burkholderiaceae_C > Ramlibacter. The sequence goes on along the minus strand of JBIKUT010000114.1, from coordinate 4,546 downwards.
CCCTGTTGTTTCCTCTGCCCCGCGCCGATAAGCGCGCCGAGCTCGGACTGGGCAGCGCGCTGCCCTTTTTTGGCGCTGACCTCTGGACCGCCTTCGAGTTGTCCTGGCTGACCCCGCGCGGCAAGCCGCAGGTGGCGATCGCGCAGATCACAGTCCCCTGCGAGACGCCGCACATCGTCGAGAGCAAATCCTTCAAGCTGTATCTGGGCAGCTTCAGCAACACCCGCTTCGCCTCGGCCGACGAGGTGCGCGATCGCCTGCGCGCCGACATCAGCGAAGCGGTGTGGCGCGGTATGCCGTCGGCCTCGTCGGTGGGTGTGCGCCTGGTGCTGCCTGAGGCCTTCGCGCGCGAGGCCATCGAAGAACTCGAGGGCGTGAACCTGGATCGACTGGACATCGATTGTGAGCGCTACGCCCCCGATCCCACCTTGCTCACCGCCGCCTTCGACGAGCAGCCGGTGGAGGAAACGCTGGTGAGCCACCTGCTGAAAAGTAATTGCCCGGTGACCGGGCAACCCGATTGGGGCAGCGTGCAAATCCGCTACAGCGGGCCGCAGATCGACCAGGGGCAGCTGCTTCGCTATATCGTGAGTTTTCGCAACCACACCGAATTTCACGAGCAGTGCGTGGAGCGCCTGTTCATAGACATCCGTGAGCGCTGCAAGCCGGTGCGCCTGTCGGTCTACGCCCGCTACACCCGTCGCGGTGGGCTGGACATCAACCCCTTTCGCACCAGCCATCCCGGGGCTCTGCCAGCGAACACGCGCACCGCGCGCCAGTGAGGCGCGCGTTCGATGAAACGCGAAGGACACAGCATGCAAGCAGACCGAATGATTCGAAGCGGCCCGACGCGCCGCTCTCTCCTGACCCTGGCGGCCCTGGCGGCAGTGCCCTTGGCGGGCATCGCTAACCCCGCGACCTCGCGCGTATTTCTCGAGGTCTGGAAGGACCCCAATTGCGGCTGCTGCCAGGATTGGGTGGTTCACCTCGAGGCCAACGGCTTCACTGTCAAGGTCCATGACACGGGCAACGCGGCGATGCGCGCCAAGCTGGGTGTCGCCACCCAATATGGCTCTTGTCATACCGCGCTGGTGGGGGGCTATGCGATCGAGGGCCATGTACCTGCGCGTGAGATCCATCGCCTGCTCAAGGAAAAGCCGCAGGCCATCGGTCTGGCCGTGCCCGGCATGCCCGTGGGTTCGCCCGGCATGGACGGCAAGGTCTATGGCGATCGGAAGGACGCCTACCAGGTGCTGCTGATCACCCGCGATGGCGGCGCCCGGGTGTTCCAGGCCTATCCGGGGAACAAGCGGGCCTGAACGCGTGCGCCTTGACTAGGCTTCTGGAAAGAGGTCTAGGTTGGCCGCGGGCGGCTCCGCCTCTGGCGGGTCGGACGCCGCAGGGGGTGGCGCGAGGTCCTGGGCGCTCACCAGCTTGCCGACCCGTACTCCCAGCAGCCGCAGTCGCTGCGACAAGTCCACCCGCTTGAGGCACTGCCCCGCCGCCTGGCGGATCACGCGTGCGTCGGCGGTGGGGTGCTCGATCGTCACATCGCGTGTGGCGATGCGAAAGTCGTCGTACCGCAGCTTGATGCCGATGGTGCGGCCCACATAGCCCTTGCGCGCCAGATCGGCGGCCACGCGCTCGCACAAGTCGGTGAAGATCGCGCCGAGCGCCGCGCGGTCCCGTGTGGCGTGCAGGTCGCGCTCGAAGGTGGTCTCGCGGCTCATGGACACCGGCTCGCTTTCCGTCACCACCGCGCGCTCGTCGCGGCCCCAGGCGGCGTCGTGCATCCAGGCGCCATACGAGCGGCCGAAGTGCTCGATCAGCTCGTCGCGCGTGCGCGCCGCCAGGTCGCCGATGGTGTGGATCGACAGCCCATGCAGCTTCGCTTCGGCCTTGGGCCCGATGCCATTGACCTTGCGAACCGCCAGCGGCCAGATCTTGGCCTGCAGATCCTCTTCGTAAACGATGGAGATGCCATTGGGCTTGTTGAACTCGCTGGCCATCTTGGCGATCAGCTTGTTGGGTGCGACGCCGATGGAGCAGGTCAGGCCCGTGCGCTCAAAAATGGATTTTTGGATCAGGCGCGCCAGCACCCGCCCGCCTTCGCGCTGGCCCCCAGGCACGTCGGTGAAGTCGATGTAGACCTCGTCGACCCCGCGATCCTCTACCTGCGGCGCGATCTCGCGGATGGTGTCCTTGAAGGCGTGCGAAAACTTACGGATCTCCTCGAAATCCACCGGCAGCACGATGGCCTGCGGGCACAGGAGTGCCGCTTTCATCATGCCCATGGCCGATCCCACGCCAAACTGGCGGGCCGGGTAGGTGGCGGTGGTGATGACGCCGCGGCCGACGTAGTCCTTCAGGCGGGGAAAGGCGTCGATTGGAATCTCGTGCGGGGGCAGATTCGGATGTCGCTCGCGCAGCATCTCGTCGACCCGCCGTTTGCCGCCTCCGATCACCACCGGCAGCCCCTGCAGCTGTGGCAGTCGCTGCAATTCGACGGACGCGAAGAACGCGTCCATGTCCAGGTGGGCGATGCGGCGCAGCCGGGTCATGCAGGCAGGCGGGTGCAACCCGCCTGTGACTTCAGTAGGTGCCGGGCAGCAGGATGCCCTTGTCCACTTTCTCGATGTCGGTGCGGCCGCAGAAGGCCATGGTGAGATCGAGTTCCTTGTGGATGATCTCCAGTGCCTTGGTCACGCCCGCTTGCCCCATGGCGCCCAGGCCGTACAGGAAGGCCCGGCCGATGTAGGTGCCGCGTGCGCCCAGGGCGCGGGCCTTGAGCACGTCCTGGCCGCTGCGGATGCCGCCGTCCATGTGCACTTCGATCTTCTGACCCACCGCATCGACGATGGCTGGCAGCGCCGTGATGGAGGAGGGCGCGCCATCGAGCTGGCGTCCGCCATGGTTGGAGACGATCAGGGCGTCAGCACCGCTGTCCACAGCCAGGCGTGCGTCCTCGGCATCCTGGATGCCCTTGAGGATGATCTTGCCGCCCCAGCGTTTCTTGATCCAGGCCACATCGTCCCAGGACAGGGCGGGGTCGAACTGCTTGGCCGTCCACTCCGACAGCGAGCCCATGTTCTCGATGCCTTTGACGTGGCCGAAGATGTTGCCGAAGTTGCGGCGTGGCGTGCCCAGCATGCCCATGCACCAGCGGGGCTTGGTCATGAGGTTCAGGATGTTGGGTATCGTGAGCTTGGGCGGTGTCGACAGTCCGTTCTTCAGGTCCTTGTGTCGCTGACCCAGGATTTGCAGGTCCAACGTGATCACCAGCGCCGAGCAATGGGCCGCCTTGGCGCGATCGATCAGACGCTCGACGAAATCGCGGTCACGCATCACATACAGCTGGAACCAGAACGGGTGGTGGTCGGTGGCCTGCGCGATGTCCTCGATCGAGCAGATGCTCATGGTGGACAGGGTGAACGGAATGCCGAACTTCTTGGCCGCGCGCGCACCCAGGATCTCGCCATCGGCATGCTGCATGCCGGTCAGGCCGGTGGGCGCGATCGCCACGGGCATGGCCACATCTTGGCCCAGCATGGTGCTGCGCGTGGTGCGGCCTTCCATGTTGACCGCGACCCGTTGGCGCAAAAGGATCTTGTCGAAATCGGTTTCGTTGGCGCGGTAGGTGCTCTCGGTCCACGAGCCCGAATCGGCATAGTCGTAGAACATGCGCGGCACGCGTTTCTTGGCCAGTACGCGCAGGTCTTCGATGCTGGTGATCACGGACATGGAGTCTCCTTTTTTGTTTTCGGTGAGGGTGAGGCCAGGGCGCCAGGCGCCTCAGGCCAGGCGGGCGCGGTGCCGAGCGATCTGCGCGCGCACCTGGGCCGGCGCCGTGCCGCCCAAGACGTTGCGTGCGTTGAGCGAGCCCCGCAGCGACAGCACCTCGAACACGTCGGCCTCGATCGCTGCATGGAAGCCTTGCAGCTGCGCCAGCGGCAAATCGGCCAGATCCTTGCCTTGCGCGGTGGCGGCCTTGACCGCGTGGGCCACGGTCTCGTGGGCGTCGCGAAAAGGCAGGCCCTTCTTGACCAGGTAGTCGGCCAGGTCGGTGGCGGTGGCGTGTCCGCGCAGCGCCGCTTGCTCCATGGCCTCGGGCCGCACGGTGATGCCGCCGGCCATCTCGGCGAAGATGCGCAGGGTGTCCTTGAGCGTGTCGACGGTGTCGAACAGCGGCTCCTTGTCTTCCTGGTTGTCCTTGTTGTAGGCCAGGGGCTGGCCCTTCATCAGGGTGATCAGACCCATGAGGTGACCCACCACGCGCCCGGTCTTGCCGCGTGCCAGTTCGGGCACGTCGGGATTTTTCTTCTGCGGCATGATCGACGAGCCGGTGGTGAAGCGGTCGGCCAGCATGATGAAGCCGAAGTTTTGTGACATCCACAAAATCAATTCTTCGGACAAGCGGCTCACGTGCACCATGGCCAGCGAGGCGGCGGCTGTGAACTCGATGGCGAAGTCGCGGTCACTCACTGCATCCAGTGAGTTCGGGCACACGCCGTCCATGCCCCGCGTGCGGGCCCCGCGTTCGCGAGCG
>JBIKUT010000113.1:0-6697 GCA_044347465.1 Ramlibacter sp. | reverse complement strand
ATTTTTCTCGCCGCGCGGGGTGGGCACCACCATGATGATCTCGCCCACACCCGCCACATGCGCGGGGATGGCGTTCATCAACACCGACGAGGGATAGGCGGCCTTGCCACCGGGCACGTAGATGCCCACGCGGTCCAGGGGCGTGACCTTCTGCCCCAGCAGCGTGCCGTCGGCATCGCGGTAGGACCAGCTCTCGCCCGAGGCTTTTTTCTGGGCCTCGTGGTAGCTGCGCACGCGGGCGGCGGCCTGCTGCAAGGCCTCGCGCTGGTCGGTGGGCAGGCCGTCGAAGGCGGCGCGCAACTCCGACTGCGTGAGCTCCAGGTCTTGCATGGAGGAGGCGGTCAGTGCATCGAAGCGGGCGGTATAGGCCAGCACCGCCGCATCCCCCTGCAGGCGCACGGCGTCCAGGATCTCGGCCACACGCGATTCGACCTGCGAGTCGGTCTCGGCCGACCAGTGCAGACGGGCCTGGAAGGCCGCATCGAAATCGGGCTGGGCGGTAGACAGGCGCAGGGGCTGGGCGGGCGAGGTCATGGAACGGTGCGGGCGGTGCGGACAGCGTTCAGGCCGGAGTGGCCTGCGCGAAGGCGTCGATCAGGCGACGCAGCGGCGCCTGCTTGAGTTTGAGGGAGGCCTGGTTCACGACCAGACGCGCGCTGATGTCCATGATGCGCTCGACCTCGACCAGGTGGTTGGCCTTGAGGGTGTTGCCGGTGGACACCAGATCCACGATGGCATCGGCCAGACCCGTCAGGGGGGCGAGCTCCATGCTGCCATAGAGCTTGATCATGTCGACATGCACGCCCTTGGCGGCGAAGAAGTCGCGCGCGATGGAAACGTACTTGGTGGCTACCCGCAGGCGCGCGCCCTGGCGCACCGCGCTAGCGTAATCAAAATCGGCGCGCACGGCCACGCTCACGCGGCACTTGGCGATGCCCAGATCCAAGGGGGTGTACAGACCCTGGCTGCCATGCTCGATCAGCGTGTCCTTGCCCGTCACGCCCAGATCGGCGCCCCCGTATTGCACATAGGTGGGCACATCGGAGGCGCGCACCAGCACGACACGCACATCGGGCTGGTTGGTCGCCAGAATCAGCTTGCGCGATTTCTCGGGGTCTTCGAGCACCTCGATGCCGGCGGCACGCAGCAGCGGCAAGGTCTCGTCAAAGATGCGGCCCTTGGACAGGGCGAGGGTCAAGGCGCTCATGTTTTCACCCGTTCGATGTCGGCACCCACCGCACGCAGTTTTTCTTCCATGCGGTCGTAGCCGCGGTCCAGGTGGTAGATGCGATCCACCGTGGTCTCGCCCTCGGCCACGAGACCGGCGATGACCAGGCTGGCCGAGGCGCGCAGGTCGGTGGCCATGACGGTGGCGCCCGAGAGGCGCTCGACGCCCTCGATCAGCGCGGACTTGCCATCGACCTGGATCTTGGCGCCCAGACGCACGAGCTCGTTCACGTGCATGAAGCGATTCTCGAAGATGGTCTCGGTCACCAGCGAGGAGCCCATGCCAATCACATTGAGCACCATGAACTGGGCCTGCATGTCGGTGGGAAAGCCCGGGTATTCGGTGGTGCGAAAGCTCTGGGCCGACAGCCGGCCCTGCGCGCGCACGCGGATGCCGTCGTCGACCGCCTCGACGGTGGCGCCGGCCTCGCGCAGCTTGTCGATCACGGCCACGAGATGATCGGCACGCCCATGGCGCAGGAGCACCTCGCCACCGGCTGCGGCTACGGCGCACAGAAAGGTGCCGGCCTCGATGCGATCGGCCACCACCTGGTGGGTGCATCCGTGCAGGCGCTCCACGCCCTGGATGCGGATGCGGCTGGTGCCGTGGCCTTCAATTTGCGCGCCCATGGCAATCAGCATCTCGGCCAGGTCGCCGATCTCGGGCTCCATGGCGGCGTTCTCCAGCACGGTCTCACCCTCAGCCAAGGTGGCGGCCATGAGGAAGTTTTCGGTGCCGGTGACGGTGACCATGTCGGTGCGAATCGAGGCGCCGCGCAAGCGACGGCGGCCCGCCGGCAGCGAGGCGATCATGTAGCCGTGCTCGACATCGATCACGGCGCCCATTTGCTGTAGGCCCTTGATATGTTGGTCGACCGGGCGCGAGCCGATGGCGCAGCCCCCGGGCAGCGACACCGTAGCCCGGCCAAAGCGCGCCAGCAACGGGCCCAGGGCGAGCACCGAGGCGCGCATGGTCTTGACCAGGTCGTAGGGGGCCTCGGGCTTGTCCAGCGTGCCAGCGTCCAGCACGACGCGGTCGTCCTCGCGCTGCACGGACACCCCCATGTTCTGGACCAGCTTGACCATGGTGGCCACGTCCTGCAGACGCGGCACATTGAGCAGCGTCACGGGCTGGTCGGTCAGGAGGGCCGCGCACAGTTCGGGCAGGGCGGCGTTCTTGGCGCCGGAAATCCGGACCTCGCCCTGGAGCGGACGGCCCCCGCGAATCAAAAGCTTGTCCATTGAAAAAGTCGGTCAGGCGCGGGAGGAGGACGCCGCCCACTCGGCGGGCGTCAGGGTCTTCATCGACAGGGCATGAACCTCGTCGGTGTGCATTTTCGCACCCAGCGTGGCATAGACCCGCTGATGGCGCTGGATGGGGCGCTTGCCCTCGAATTGGGCGGACACGACGAGCGCCGTCCAGTGACGGCCGTCGCCATCGACTTCAAGGTGCTCGCAGGGCAGGCCGGCGGCGATCAGAGCGCGAATTTGGTCGGCGGTCATGGGGGTCAGTGACGAATTTTGTAGCCCGTGCGAAGCAGGTGGAGGGCCACTGCACTCACAGCGAGGGTGGCCGCAGAGACGATCCCCAAGCTGACCCAGGGCGAGACATCGCTCACGCCGAAAAAGCCGTGGCGAAAGCCATCGATCATGTAGAAGAAGGGGTTGAGGTGGCTCACCTGCTGCCAGAAATCGGGCAAGGAGTGAATGGAATAAAACACGCCCGACAAAAAGGTCATGGGCATGATGACGAAGTTTTGAAAGGCCGCCATCTGGTCGAACTTCTCGGCCCACAGACCGGCGATCAGACCCAGCGCGCCCAGCATGCCGGCTCCCAACACCGCAAACACCAGCACCCAAAGAGGCTGCGCGAACTGGGGCGTCACAAACAGCGACGTGACCAACAGCACGCCACCGCCCACGCACAGGCCGCGCGCAACGGATGAACCCACATAGGCGAAGAACCAGGCCCAGTGCGACAGCGGTGTGAGCAGCACAAACACCAGGTTGCCCATGATCTTGCTCTGGATCAGGGACGAGGAGCTGTTGGCAAAGGCGTTCTGAAGCACCGCCATCATGACCAGACCCGGCACCAAGAAGGCGGTGTAGTCGATGCGGTCATAGACCTTGACATGGCCTTCGAGCACATGGCCGAAGATCAAAAGATAGAGCAAGGCCGTGATCACGGGGGCCGCCACGGTCTGAAAGCCCACCTTCCAAAAGCGCAGGACTTCCTTGTAGAAGAGGGTCTGCCAGCCGGTCATGACGGGACGACCTCGCCTGAGGCAGGCTGCGCCTTGCCCGCCATCACTTCCAGGAAAACATCCTCGAGATCGGCCTTGCGGATCTCGATGTCTTCGGCCTGCAGGCCCGCCTCGCGCAAGGCGGCCAGGTGGCGCTCGATCTCGAGCGCGTCATGCGCGGGCAGTTGCACGATGCGACCCGTGACGCGGGCGCGCGCCGCCAGAGCCGGCGGCAAGAGATGGCCTTCGGTCTTGAACCGCAGCACATTGCTCGAGGCGGCACGTAGCAGATCGCTGGTGCGCTCCAGGGCCACCACCTGACCCGACTTGAGCATGGCGATGCGCCCGCACAGGGCCTCGGCCTCTTCGAGGTAGTGCGTGGTCAGAAGCACCGTGTGCCCCTGGCGATTGAGCTTGGCAATGAACTGCCACAGGGTCTGACGCAGTTCAACATCGACGCCCGCCGTGGGTTCGTCCAGCACGATGACCGGCGGCTTGTGCACCAGGGCCTGGGCCACCAGCACACGGCGCTTCATGCCGCCTGAGAGCTGGCGCATGTTGGCGCGGGCTTTGTCGGCCAGCCCCAGGCTGTCCAGGAGTTCGTCGATCCAGTCGTCGTTGCGGGCGATGCCGAAATAGCCAGACTGAATGCGCAGAGCCTCGCGCACGGTGAAAAAAGGATCGAAGACCAGCTCCTGGGGCACGATGCCCAGAAGGCGTCGTGCCTGGGCGTAATCGGTCTGTACGTCGTGGCCCTGGACGGTGACGTGACCGCGGCTGGCGCGCACCAGACCCGCCAGGATACTGATTAGGGTGGTCTTGCCCGCGCCATTGGGGCCCAGCAAGCCGAAGAATTCGCCTTCCTCGATGTCGAGGCTGACGTTATCCACGGCGTGCACATCGCCGCGGGCGCCCTGAAAGGTCTTGGAGACGGACTGGAAGGAGATGGCGGGCATGAGAACCCGCCATTTTAGGCGGTGACCGCCTTCGGGTCGGGCATCAGGCCATCGACACCATAGAGCGCTGCCAAGGCGCGCAGGCGCGCAGGCATGCCCGTGACGGCAAAGGCCATGCCCCGGGCCAGCGCCTCGCGCCGCGCATCGAGCAGCACGGCCAAGGCCGAGGAATCGAAATGCTCAAGGGCCGAGGCGTCGACCACCGCCTGAGGCTCGCCGCTGACGCAGATCGCCTGCGCCAGCATGCGGGCGCAACCGGCCGCCTCGGCGTGACTCAGGACAGGGGGCAGGACCAGAGCGGCCATGGCGTTTTAGCTGCGGCTCGCGCGCGCGGTGTTGGCTCGATTGCGCTCGGCCAAGGCGGCAATCAGGCCGTCGAGGCCCTTGGCGTTGATCTCCTGGGCGAACTGGCTGCGGTAGGTCTCGACCAGCCAGACGCCCAGCACGTTCAGGTTGTAAATCTTCCAGCCGGCGCCCTCGCCAGGCGTCTTCTCGAGGCGGTAATCGAGCTGGATCGGCTCGCCGCGGCCGCGGATCTCGGTGCGCACCAGCACCTCTTTGTCATCGGGCGCTGCGCGCAGGGGGCGCACCACGATGGTCTCGTCACTGACCTGCCAGAGCGCGCCGGCATACGTGCGCACCAACAGCGTCTTGAATTCTTCCTGCAAGCGCTTGCGCTGCTCGGGGGTGGCCTGGCGCCAAGCCGGACCGACCGCCTGCGCCGTCATGCGCTGGAAGTTCACGTTGGGCATGATGCGCGCGTCCACCAAGGCGATCACGCGCTGGATGTCGCCATTACGCAGCGCCGGATCGGCCTTGATCGTGTTCAGGGTCTGCTCGGACAGCCGGCGAACCAGCGCATCGGGGGCTTCATCCGAAGCGCGGGCTGTCGGCACCAGCGTCGCAAGCAGGCCCGCCACACACAGGCACAAGACTCGTCGTTGGATCATCATTCGTCTTTCTTGTCTTCAGGGAGCTCGCCGGGCCCGCGCTCGAAAATCTCCGCCTGACGCCGCTGCAGGTAGGCATCGCGCACAAAGGTATAGCGATCGAGCGCGATTTCGTCGAGGAGTCGCCCGGCCCGCAGCAAGGAGGCTCGGGTGTCGACCACGCGCAAGGCATACAGGCTGTTGCGGGTGCTGGCCGGATCGAATTCACGCACCAGGTCGGCACGCCGATCGAGCACGAAAGCGCTCGTATCGCGCACGGTAGACGGGCCCAGAAGAGGCAGGACCACATAGGGGCCGGAGGGCACGCCCCAGCGCCCCAGGGTCTGACCAAAGTCCTCGCGGTGCCGCTCCAGGCCCATCTCGGAGGCAATGTCCAAGATGCCGTAAAGCCCGAACACCGTGTTGACGCTCACACGCATCAGGCTCTCGGTCGCCTGCGGGATTTGCAGCTGCAGCAAGCTGTTGACCGTAGACCAAACGTCTCCCAAATTGGAGAAGACGTTGCCCACCGCCTTGCGCGCGGGCGAAGGCAGGGTCTCTTGGTAGGCCGTGGCGACGGGTTTGAGGACTGCGGTGTCGAGCTCGTCGTTAAAGCGCATCACCCCGCGGTTGAAGTTCTCGAAGGGGTCACGCTTGTCCGGGCCGACGGCACACCCGGCCAGGGCGATGAGCAGCAGCGCCCCCAGCAGGAGGCGTTGCACACGAGAAGCCGTTTGAGAAGACATCATTTTCGGGGGGCCGCGGGCTTGCTGGTGTTGCCGCCGTCTTCGGCCTTGCTATAGAGGAACTGGCTGATCAGATTTTCCAGCACAACAGCCGATTGGGTGCTGGAAATCGTATCGCCCTGCTTCAAATTTTGGTCGCCGGCGCCCGGCTCGATGCCGATGTACTGCTCGCCGAGCAGGCCACTGGTGAGAATTTTGAGCGAACTGTCCTTTGGGAAGACGTATTGGGACTGCAAAGCCAGTGTGACCCGGGCCTGGAAGCTCTTGTCGTCAAAGGTGATGGACTCGACCCGCCCGACGACCACGCCCGAGCCCTTGACCGCCGCCCGGGGCTTGAGCCCGCCGATGTTGTCGAACTTGGCCACCACCTGGTAGGTGGACTGGAAGTTCAGGGACAGCAGGTTGGCCGATTGCAGCGCCAAAAACAAAACAGCCAGCGCGCCCAGAAGCACGAAGAGCCCGACCCACACATCATTCTTAGACTTTTCCATTTTTCAAACCTTCGTCATGGACCCCACACCCCAGCCAGTGGCCGCCGCGGAACCGGCTTTGCCGGGCCGCTGGCGGCGCCCCCTGGGGGGAGGCGGCCGCAGGCC
>JBIKUT010000128.1:0-6150 GCA_044347465.1 Ramlibacter sp. | reverse complement strand
CGCGGCGAAGAGGTGCAAGCCGACGTGATCGACGGCCCCCAATCCGTCGTCTGGGACGAGGCTGAAAACCGCATGCACGTGCAGAAAGCGCTGATGGAGTTCCTGCTCCTGGGGCGCGTGGCCTGATCCTGCGCGTGGCGCAAGCCGAACATCCCTGCCTGACCTGCGGTGCGTGCTGCGCCAGCTTTCGGGTCGACTTCGCGGTTGACGAACTCGATGACAGGGGCGGGCGGGTGCCGGCCGGTCTGGCGGTGCAAGTCAATGGCAGCACCTGCCGCATGCGGGGCACCGACCATGTACCGGTGCGCTGCGCCGCGCTCACCGGCAAAGTCGGCGAGCGGGTGGCCTGCGGGATTTACGAGTGGCGACCGGCACCGTGCCGGGAGTTCGAAGCGGGCAGCGACGCCTGCGGCATCGCGCGCATGCGGCACGGGATGGCGCCGCTGGAGGGGACGATCCTCTAGGCCGGGCGTCGCGGCCTGGTTCGTGCGCTCAATGTGCGTACAGCCAGGGCAGATCCATCACCCGGGGCCCCAGCGCCCCCAGAACCTGATCCCGCGCGAAGCGCAACGCACCGGTGGCATGGAAGATCGTCGCGTTGCGCAACGACCGTCGCTGCACCCGCGCTACCCGCTGCCAGCGCTCGCGCGCATACCGCTGCAGGGCAGTTTCGATTTCCAAGTTGCTATCGGTCAAAGCGGCCAGGCGGTGGCCCAGCGCGTGCGCGTCCTCCAGCGCCATCGACGCGCCCTGGGCGAGATACGGTCGCATCGGGTGGGCCGCGTCCCCCAGCAGGGCAATACGACCCCGGGCCATCTGGTTGGCTCCGGCCACTGGCGCACGGTCATGCAGGACCCATAGGCCCCAGCTGGGCGCAGCCTGCACCGCCGCCTGCAAGGACGGGCATACATCGCCCAGCGCCGCCTGCAGACGCTGCGCGGTCCCTGGTAAGTCCCAGCCGCTACGCGGACCCGCCACCGGCTGGCGCACCACACACACCAGATTGAGCAGGGCCCCGCCACGCACCGGGTAGGTCACAGCATGCAAGTGGGGGCCCAGCCAAGCTGTGACCTCCTGCGCCTGCCAGTCAACGGGCAGGCGGTCCATCGGAATCAGGGTCCGATAGGCCACATGCTCCGAGGGCGTCGGCAGCCCGTCGGCCACCACATACGCACGCACCAGGCTCCACAGACCCTCGGCGCCCACCAGGGCCTCGCCCTGCAGAGTCCCACCCTCGGCGGTCAGCGCCCGCACGCCCTCGGACATGTCCTGAACGGCGACCAGACGGCAATCCGATTGCAGATCAACCTGCAGCCCCTGCAAGCCTTGCATCAAGGCCGCATGAAGGTCGGCACGGTGCACCGTGAGATAAGGCGCGCCATAGCGCACCTCGAAATCAGGTCCTAGCGGCAGGCTCCCCAGCGCGTCACCCCGTAGCGCATCGCGCGCTACCAACCGTTGCGGCACGCAGGCCGCCTGGCGCACCGCGTCCAGCTGACCCAGGTCACGCAGCACGCGCGTGGCATTGGGTCCCAACTGCACGCCTGCGCCCACCTCGCTGAAGACAGCGGCCTGCTCCAGCACCTGCACCTGCCAGCGGGCGCGCGCGGCAGCCAAAGCAGCGGCCAAGCCACCAATGCCGCCACCGGCGATCAGCAGACGGCGCGCCATGAACGTTCCTGAAATCCCTGCATGCACACCATCGAGTTTTAGCGAGACAACAGCTGCCTCAGCACAAACGGCAGGATACCGCCATGTCGGTAGTAGGTCGCTTCGATCGGGGTGTCGATGCGAAGCTGCACCCCAATCGCCTGGCGGCTGCCGTCGGCGCGCACAACGGTCAGCGTCGCTTCGCTTTGCGGTTGCAGCTGCGGGTCGATCGCCACGTCGATCAGCTCCGAGCCGTCCAACCCCAGCGACTGCCAGCTGTCACGGCCCTTGAACTGCAGGGGCAGCACGCCCATGCCTACCAGGTTGCTGCGGTGGATCCGCTCGAAGCTGCGGGCGATCACGGCCCGTATGCCCAGAAGCTGCGTGCCCTTGGCCGCCCAATCGCGCGATGAGCCGGTGCCGTATTCCTCACCAGCAAAGACCACCGTGGCCCGGCCTGCGGCCTGATAGCGCTGGGCGGCGTCAAAGATCGACATCCGCTGGGCGGCGCCTGTGCCATCGCGGTACAGGGTGTAGCCGCCCTGCTCGCGCGCGCCGTCGGCTCGCGGCGCCAGCATCAGGTTCTGGATGCGGACGTTGGCGAAGGTGCCGCGCACCATCACCTCATGGTGACCCCGGCGCGCGCCATAGCTGTTGAAGCGGGCCTTTTCCACGCCGCGCGCCAGCAGCCACTGGCCGGCGGGCGAGCTTTCGGCGATCGACCCCGCGGGCGAGATGTGGTCGGTGGTGATCGAGTCGCCAAACAGCGCCATGATGCGCGCGCCTTTGACGCCCACCGAACCCTCGTCGGTGGGATGCGCCAGCGTGAAATCGTCCAAGAACGGTGGCTGTGCGATGTAGGTGCTGGTCGGCCAGTCATAGGTCGCGCCCTGGCTGCCCTCGATCCGCTCCCACAGCAGGCCCGGGTCAGACTGAATCTTCTCGTAGTTGGCGCGGTAGGCCTTGCCGTTCATCGCGTGCTTCATGAGGGCACGCACCTCGTCGGCGCTGGGCCAGAGGTCTCCCAGCCAAACCGGCTGGCCCTCACGGCCGGTGCCCACCGGCTCGGTCATGAGGTCTCGCAGCACGGTGCCAGCCAGGGCATAGGCCACCACCATCGGCGGGCTGGCCAGGAAGTTGGCCTTCAGGTTCGGGTGGATGCGCGCCTCGAAATTGCGGTTGCCCGAAAGCACGGCCGCACACACCAGGTCGTGGGCCAGGATCGCCTCGTTGATCTCGGGCGTCAGGTCGCCCGAGTTGCCGATGCAGGTGGTACAGCCGTAGCCGGCGACCGTGAAGCCCAGTTGCTCCAGAAACGGCAGGAGTCCCGCCTGGGTCAAGTACTCGGTCACGATGCGCGATCCGGGCGCCAGCGAGGTCTTGATGTGCGGCTGTACGCGCAGGCCCGCCTGCACCGCCTTCTTGGCCAGCAGGCCTGCGGCCAGCATGACGCCGGGGTTGGAGGTGTTGGTGCAGCTGGTGATGGCGGCAATCAGCACGTCACCGTGACCGATGGCCACCTGCCCCACACGATGGCGCGTGTGCAGCGACGCGGCCGGCTGCTGAAAGCCGTTGTCAGCGGCAGGCTGGCTGAGAATCCTCTCGAACTGGTCGGCGACCTGACCGATGTCGATACGGTCCTGCGGCCGCTTGGGGCCCGCGAGGCTGGGGACCACACTGCCCAGATCCAAGGTCACGACCTGCGAGTAGTCCACCTGCCCGGGCATCGGTACGCCAAACAGGTCCTGCGCCCGGAAGTACGCCTCCAGCGCCGCCACCTCGGCGCGGCTGCGACCCGTGCCCTCGAAATAGGCGAGGGTCTTGTCGTCCACCGGGAAAAAGCCCATCGTCGCGCCGTACTCGGGCGCCATATTGGCCAGCGTCGCGCGATCGGGCACAGCCAGCGTGCGCGCGCCCTCACCGAAAAACTCGACGAACTTGCCCACCACCTTGTGGCTGCGAAGCAGCTGCGTCACCGTCAGCACCAGATCGGTGGCGGTGCAGCCCTCGCGCAACTGGCCCGTGAGCGCCACGCCCACCACATCGGGGGTGAGAAAGTACACAGGCTGCCCCAGCATCGCCGCCTCGCCTTCGATGCCGCCCACGCCCCAGCCCACCACGCCCACCCCAGTGATCATGGTGGTGTGGCTGTCGGTGCCCACCAGGGTGTCAGGGTAGTAGACGCCGTCGGCGCGCCGGTGCACGCCACGCGCCAGGTACTCCAGGTTCACCTGGTGCACGATGCCAAAGCCTGGCGGCACGACGCCGAAGGTGTCAAAGGCTTGCATGCCCCACTTCATGAAGGCATAGCGCTCGCGATTGCGCTCGAACTCCAGACGCATATTCTTCTGCAAGGCGTCGCGTGTGCCGTAGTGATCCACCGTCACCGAGTGGTCCACCACCAGATCCACCGGCACCAAGGGCTCGATCGCACCGGGCGACTGACCCAGACGCGCCGCCGCACTGCGCATGGCGGCCAGGTCGGCCAGCAGGGGCACACCGGTGAAATCCTGCAGCACCACGCGCGCCACGGTGAACGGAATCTCTTGTACCCGTGGGGCGTTGGGGGCCCATTGCGCCAATTGGCGCACATGCTCGGGCGTCACCTTCACGCCATCGCAATGGCGAAGCACCGACTCCAGCACGATGCGCAGCGACACCGGCATGCGAGCGACGCCCGGGAATTCCTCGGCCAGCGCAGGCAGCGAAAAGAACTGACCGGCCTTGGCGGTGCCGACCTTCAGGGGGCGCAGGGTATGGGCGTAGGTGGGGGTGTTAGATGTCATGCCGCGATGTTGCACGCGGATACGCCCCGGTGGCAACAAACACCCCGGCCCGTACGGGCCATCAGGCGTGCTGCGCCTCGAATTCCTTCATATAGCCCACCAAGGCCTGCACGCCCTCGAGCGACATCGCGTTGTAGAGGGACGCCCGCATGCCGCCCACGATGCGATGGCCTTTGAGCTGCAGCAGGCCGCGGGCCTGCGCGCCTTGCAAGAAGGCGGCATCGAGCTGGGCGTCTTTGAGCCAGAAGGGCACGTTCATCAGCGAACGGCACTCGGGTGCGATCGGATTGCTGTAGAAGGCGCTGGCATCCAAAGTGTCATAGAGCAGCTTGGCCTTGGCGCGGTTGCGCGCCTCCATGGCCTGCAGGCCACCGAGCGCTTTCACATGCTTGAACACCAGCCCGGCGATGTAGATCGCGTAGGTGGGCGGTGTGTTGTACATGGAGTCGGCGTCGGCCTGGATCTTGTAGTTGAAGACGTCAGGGGTGATGGGCAGCGCATGACCGAGCAGATCCTCGCGCACGATCACCACCGTCAGGCCCGAGGGGCCGATGTTCTTTTGCGCGCCGGCGTAGATCAGACCGTAGCGGCTGACGTCGATCGGACGCGAGAGGATGTTGGAGGACATGTCGGCCACCAGCGGCACCTTGCCGGTGTCCGGTGTCCAGAAAAACTCGACGCCACCGATGGTCTCGTTGGAGCACATGTGCACATAGGCCGCCTGCGGATCCAGCTTCCACTCGGACTGCGCGGGTGTGCGGGTGTAGCGGCCGCTCTCTTCGCTATTGGCTGCAATGCGGATCTGACCGAAATGCGCCGCCTCCTCGGCGGATTTCTTGGACCAGTCGCCGGAGATCACGTAGTCGGCGCGGCCCGTGGGGCCGATCAGGTTCATCGGCACGAAGGCGTTCTCGCCGATGCCACCACCTTGCAGGAACAACACCTTGTAGTTCGAGGGAATCGCCATCAGCTCGCGCAGCGTGGCCTCGGCCTCGGCATGAATCGAGATGAACTCCTTGCCCCGGTGGCTCATTTCCATCACCGACATGCCGCTGCCATGCCAATCGAGCATCTCGTCGGCGGCCTGGCGCAGGACCGCCTCGGGCAAGGTGGCAGGGCCGGGGCTGAAGTTAAAAACGCGGGCCATGGGGCGAGAACTCCTGGAAATCGGGGGCGAAAACGGTCAGGGCAGGCCTGTGCCGGGCAGTCAGCATACAAGATGCCGACTGTCCCAGGACTTCAGGCGGGTTCAGCGGGCGGCAAGTCGGTCTTGGCGTGTTCGGCGATCTGGCGCTCGAAGGCACGCAGGCGCTTGTAGACGGAAATCAGTTCGACGATGGTGCCCCAGCTCAGAACCAGGTACTGAAAGGCCGCCTCCACCCGGTCAAAAGCCCGGGTGATCTGCTGCAACACCCCCAGCGTGATCACGCCCGCCACCACAGTGGGCGCCAGCGCGATCAGCGGAATCAGCACTGAGAACTGCAGGTACGACCACTTGGCCACATCGAAGTACAGGTAGTGGAAAAACAGGCGAAAGTAATTGCGCCGCACGTCAGCGAACAGCCGCTTGGCCTCAGGGGGCTGGGCCCGCGTGGGATCGTCCTCGCCCAGCACCAGTTCCTTGCGATAGGCCGCCTCCACCCGCTGGTTCTGAAACTCCAGCCCTGGCAGCTTAAAGCCCACCACCGCCAGCAGCACGGTGCCCAAAAGAGCC
>JBIKUT010000112.1:0-6733 GCA_044347465.1 Ramlibacter sp. | reverse complement strand
CGGGGGTTGGAATACGACCGGTTGTTTCGTTAGCGGCGCGTGCGCGTGAGGGGGCAGAGTCCCGAGCGCCACACGGTCAACCGCGTTCCGCTAGCATCCGACGCTCCCAGGGCAAGCCCCTTTGCCCGCCGTGCTGTCTCCAGGACTTGCTGTGACCCTAACGAATTCTCCCGAGACACTCACGGTGCTGTACGACGGCGCGTGTCCGCTGTGCCGGCGCGAAATCGCACACGTTCAAGGCCTGGCGCAGCGACGCAGCGACAGTGCCCTGTGTTTCCTGGACATCAGCCAGCACACCGACGCCACTGCGGCGTTTGCCGACGATCGCGCGGCGCTCTTGGCACGTTTTCATGTGCAGCGCGCAGACGGCTCTCGGCTCGATGGTGCGGCTGCCTTCGTGGCGATGTGGGGTCGGCTGCCAGGCTGGCGCTGGCTGGCGCGGTTGGCTCGGCTACCCGGCATGCTTCACGTGCTAGAGGTGGCCTACCGCGGCTTTCTGAAGCTGCGTCCGAGACTGCAAGCCTTCGCGCGCCGCGTGGAGAAAACCGAAGTTGCCTCCGGCGCCGAGGACCCACCGAACTTGTCCCCGCATCTGGTGCGTGAACTGCGCTCCGACCACGCGGGTGAAACAGGTGCCGTGTTCATCTATCGCGGCATCGCCGCCGTCGCTTCCAGGCGAGGCGATCAGGCGCTCCTTTGTTTTGCACAGCGTCACGGCGAAGCAGAGGCCGAGCATCTGCGGCTCGTGGAGAAGTGGCTGCCCCCCGCACAGCGCAGTCGCCTGCTCGGGCCCTGGCGCCTGGCGGGATGGTTGACGGGCGCGCTCCCCGCCTTGGCCGGACCCCGCGCGGTGTACGCCACGATTGCTGCCGTCGAGACCTTTGTCGATCATCACTACCAGCAGCAGATCGATCATCTGCGCGAACACGGCGGACCGTCCGCGCTACTGGACTTGCTGCTTAAATGCCAATCCGACGAACAGCACCATCGTGATGAAGCGGCTGCCCTGGCCGGACAGCCCATACCCTGGATCCTGCGTGGCTGGTGTGCCCTGGTGGGCGCGGGTTCGGCGGGCGCGGTCGTTGTGGCGCGTCGGCTGTGAAATCGTGGACTCGGCTTGAATTTAAAAAGGACTGATCGATGCTCTATGCAACTTTGAAAACCCTGCACGTGCTGTCGCTCATCGTGTGGGTCGGCGGCATGGTGTTTGCGCACTTCTTCCTGCGACCTGCGGTCGCAACGCTGGAGCCGCCGCTACGCTTGCGCCTGATGCACGATGTGCTCGGTCGCTTTTTCAAGGCGGTCCTGGTGGCTTCCTTGCTGACCCTGGTCAGCGGCGTTTGGATGCTGGGGCGCGTGGCCAAGCAGGTGGTGCAATCCGGCGGGAGTTTTCAGATGCCGCTGGCCTGGACCGTCATGGCGGTGCTGGGCGTCCTGATGGTGGCGATCTTCATGCATATCCGCTTTGCGCTTTACAAGCGGCTAGGCCGCGCGGTCGAGGCTTCGGATGCAGCCGCTGGCGGCGCTGCGATGGCGCAGATCCGTCGCTGGGTGACGATCAATCTGTGGCTGGGGGTGTTGATTGTCGTCGTGACGCTGATGCGCGGGACGGCTTGAATGCGTCTCGAGACAGTCGCAGCGTCCCGAGGCCCCGCTAAGCTCTCGCTCCCCACTCGGACATCACCATGAAACCTATCGCCCTGCTACTGACCCTGGCCATCTGCATGCCCGCGTCCACCCTGGCCCAGCACAGTCACGGGGCGCAGACGCCCTACAGCGGCATGCAAGACCGGGCCATCAAGTCGCTGTCGGATAACGACATCAAAGAACTTCGGCGAGGGGGCGGCTGGGGGCTCGCTCTGGCAGCCGAACTCAATGGCATGCCCGGGCCGACTCATTTGCTGGAGCTCAAGGACCAGATCCCCTTGACCCAGGACCAGGTGACCCAGACACAAGCGCTGTTGGACGACATGCGCAAAGCGGCTATCCCGACCGGCGAGCGCCTGATTGCCGCAGAGGCCGCCCTGGAAGCCGCGTTCGCGAAGGGGTCTGTTGACGAGAATTCGCTGCGCGGTTTGCTGGCGGGCGTCGAGTCTGCGAGGACCGAGCTTCGCTTCATCCATCTTTCGCAGCACCTCAAGACGACGCGCTTCCTCAAGCCCGAACAGATCAAGCGATACAACGTGCTTCGCGGATACGCCGAGGACCCTTGCAAAAATATCCCCGCTGGACACAACCCCGAGATGTATCGGCGCCACATGGGATGCCGCTGACCGGCGGGTACGCGCCGCCGGCGCGCCGGCGCCTCAGTGCAAGGGTGTGACTTCCACCTTGGATGACCCGCGCTTTAACCGCGCATGCTCACGCCGCTCCAGCAGGTCGAACACCCACTCCACCCGCTGCGGAATTCCGCGATTGGGAAAGCCCGCGCCGGTGCGTGACGCCCCTGCGCGATCGCAAGGCGCACAGCCGTCTACCAGGTAGGCAATGGCTGCCAGGGGCTCCAGCGGCACCGCCTGCGCGCGCAGCCAACCGGCCTGCGTCCAGGCGCTTGCGAGCAGCATCAGTTTGCGCGGGGTGCTGACCACCGTGCGGTGATTCACCGAGTCGCCGCCTTCGCGTCGCAGCTGGTGACCGATCTCGCCGTAGATCAGGCTGGCGGCCAGGATGGCGGCGCGGCAATCTGCAGGCAACTCGCCGATGCCGGCGGTGGACCGCTTGTAGAGGCGATCCGCCTCCGTCAGCAGGCGCTCCACCACGCGAGAGATCCCGGGTGTGAACACGGGGTCTTGCAGCCAGGCCTCGACATCGACCCCCGCCTCACGCAGCCACTGCCGGGGCAAGTACAAGCGCGCGTTGCGTGCGTCCTCGCCCACATCGCGCGCGATGTTGGTCAGTTGCATCGCCACACCCAACTCGCAGGCGCGGGCCAGTGTCTGCGGCTGGCGCGCGCCCATCACCCAGGACATCATGGCGCCCACGCTGCCCGCCACGCGCGCGCCGTAGGCGTGCACGTCTTCAATCGTCTCGTACAGGCGCGCCTGCGCGTCCCAGGCAAAGCCTTCGATCAGTGCATCGAGCAAATGCCGCGGCAGGCCGGTCTCTTGCACCAGCAGCGAGAGGGCGTGGTCCTCGACCACGTCCAGCGGCGTGCCGGCATAGATGCGGTCCAAGCGATCGCGCAGCACCGCGACGCTGGCCTCGCCGCCCCCAGGCATGTCCACCAGGTCATCGGCCACACGACAAAACGCATAGAGCGCAATCGCCCCCGCGCGCACACGCGGCGGTAGCAGGCGGCTGGCCGCGAAGAAGGTGCGCGAGCCCCCGCGCATCATCGCGACGCAGGCCTCCAGATCGTGGTGCGACAGGTCGGTCATGGCAGGTGCGACAGCGTCGTCAGCGCGCATACGCACTCACTTCGGGCAACACGGATTCCAATGCCTTGGCCGACATCAGCACGCCTGGCACGCCCGCACCGGGGTGCGTACTCGCGCCCACCATGTACAGGCCTTCTACATCCTCGCTGCGGTTATGCGGGCGAAACCACGCGCTTTGCAGCAGCAGGGGCTCCAGGCCAAAGCCCGCGCCCTTGTAGGACCACAGACGATCCTGAAAATCTTGTGGCGTCGCGATGCGCGAGGTGACGATGCGTTGTGACAGTCCGGGTAGCACCGTGGCCTCCAGCGCCTCGCAGATCGCCTGGCGATACGTCTCGGCTTGCTCCGACCAATCGGTGCCGCTATCGAGGTGTGGCACCGGCGACAGCGCATAGAAGGTGTCGCAGCCCGGGGGCGCCAGCGAGGGGTCGGTGGCCGTGGGTCGGTGCAGATAAAGGCTGAAGTCCTTGGATAGCTTCTTGCGCTTGAAGATGTCCGTGAGCAGTTCTTTGTAGCGTGGGCCCATCACCATCATGTGGTGCGGCACGTCGGGGTATTGGCCGCGCGTGCCAAAGTACCAGACGAACAGGCCCATGGAGTAGCGGCCCTTGTCGATGCGCCGGTCCGTCCAGTGACGGCGGTGTTGCGGCTCGATCAAGTGGCGGTAGGTCCAGGCGGAATCGCCGTTGCTCACGACGATGTCGGCGGGCAGGTACTCGCCCGAAGCCAACTCGACGCCGCGCGCGCGCCCCCCCTCCACCCGGATACGGGTCACGGGCGTGTTGCAGTCGATACGCACGCCGCGCTCACGCAGCAGGCCCACCAGGCCGTCGACGATGGCGCCGGTGCCGCCCATGGCCGAATGCACACCCCAGTTGCGTTCCAGGGCGTGGATCAAGGCATAGGCGCAGGTCACCGAGAACGGGTTGCCGCCAATCAGCAGCGGGTGAAAGCTCATGACCAAGCGCAGCTTGGGGTGCTTCAGGTGCTGGGCCACCAGGCTGTGGATGCTGCGCCAGGCCTGCATGCGCATGAAAGATGGAATGGCCCGAAGCAGATCGCCGAAGGATTCGAAGGCCTTGTCGCCCATGCCTTCAAAGCCCAAGACCTTGCAGCGCTCGGCGGCCACCATCAGGCGCCGCATGCCGGGGACGTCGCCCGGGCTGATCGCGGCCACCTGGGCCATCATCGACGCTTCGTCGTCGCTGTAGTCGAAGTGGGTGCCGTCGTTGAAACGGATCCGGTAGAACGGGTCCATGCGGCGCAGGTCGATGTCGTCGTCCATCTTGCGACCGCACAGCGCCCACAACTCCTCCAGCAGAAAGGGGGCGGTGATGATGGTCGGGCCCGCATCGAAGCTAAAGCCTTCCTGCTTGTGCATGTAGGCACGGCCGCCGGGGGCGTCGAGCTTTTCCAGCACGCGCACGTGCCAGCCTCGCACCGACAAGCGAATCGCGGCGGCCAGACCGCCAAAGCCACTGCCGATCACCACGGCGAGCGGCGCATCGGGTCCCGCGAGGCGTGTAAGCATACGGTCTTCCACAGCGCGAAAGGCGTTCATGACCGGCTCGCCTCCGGCCCGATGACGGGCACGGCGGGCACGACTGGCACGACTGGCAGGCCGGAAGTCGTCGACGGCAAAGAGACGGATGTCGAGCGGCCCATGGCCCATCCCCACAGGCGCTGCATCGGCAGCGGGAACATCATCAGCAGGTGTTCGATGATCGCCAGGCCCAAGAGTGCGGCCAGCAGCACCCAGCCCGTGTTCACGGTCACCGCGCCGAGCTGGGCCTGGCCCACCAGCCACAGCCAGCTGCCTGCCGCGATGCTGATCGAGAAATAGAAAAACACGCTCACCGGCCCGCGCCGAAAGTAGCTGCCCAGGTAGGTCAGGTGCGACGGCAGGTACTGCTCGCCTACTTCCGGCACGCCGAAGAACAGGTTCAACTTGGCCGACAGGCGCATGCACCAGAGCAAGGCGAAGGTACAGATCGCCACATGATTGGGCTCGCCGTTTTGCATCAGCAACAGCACACCGAAGTTGGCGAGCAGGGCGAACTCGTGGTGCAAGATGGCCTGCAGCGACTCACGAAAGCGCACCACGCCGCGTACGCCGGGCGTGAGCGGCACGCGCCGAGGGCCAGTGATCCAGCCACTGAGAAAGGCCAGCTCGTGCCAGCCCCACATCACGATCACGCTGGCAAAACCCAGGTAGGCGTTGGCGACATCGGAGGCCTGCATGCTGTGGTGGGCGCCCCAGAGGCTGCCAATACCCAGAACACTCATGCCCGCCATGCGCCAGCGGAAGCTGCGCACGGGCCGACGCACCAGCCAGAGGATGGCGCCCGTCCCGAACCACCAGGCGAACAGCGCGAACAGCGCAGGCGCCGCGGTGGAAGGCCAGAAATCGTTCATGCAATCCCGATCGTTGCAGCGCTCACCACACCGGCTGCACGCGGATCTGGTCCGGCAGCGGGCGGTGCTTGACCGGCAGGAAGAACAGACGGCCGAAGGTCCAGGCCGCGCCCAGGGCGTGGCGCGCCTGTCCCAGCAGGCCCATCACGCCGCCGCGCGCCTTGGCGTTGGCATGGCCCACTGCGCATTCCAGCAGGTGGGTCATGCCGGCGCGGAACACCGGGTGGTCGATGTCCAGGTCCACCGGGAAGACCTGCGCGGCGATCTCGGAGGTGATGCGAAACACCTCGTAGTCGTATTCGCTCGAATCCAGGCCCATGGCCTCGTGCATCAGGGGACGCATGTGATCGCGCACATACATCGTCGCGTACACCGCCAGCGTGAAGAAGCGGATCCAGAGCGTGTTCACGCCAGACAGCAGCTGGGGCTGCGCGCGCATCAGGAGCGCGAACGATTCGCCGTGGCGAAATTCGTCATTGCACCAGCGCTCGAACCAACGAAAGATCGGGTGAAAGCGCTTGTCGGGGTTCTTCTCCAACTGGCGAAAGATGGTGATGTAGCGGGCGTAGCCGATCTTCTCGGACAGGTAGGTCGCATACAGGATGTACTTGGGCTTGAAGAAGGTGTAGGCCTTGTTCTTCTTGAGGCCGCCCAGATCGATGCCCAGGCCCAGGTCCTTGAGCGCCGAGTTAATGAAGCCGGCGTGGCGCGATTCATCGCGCGCCATGTACCGCATCAGCGCCTTGATGTCGGGGTTGGTGACGCGCTTTTGAATTTCGTTGTACAGGATGCAGCCCGAGAACTCCGAGGTGCACGACGAGATCAGGAAGTCCAGAAACTCCTGGCGCAGCTCGGGCGACATGGAGGCCAGGCCCACGCGGGCTTCTTCGGCGAAGGCGGCGTCACGCTGGAAGTGGTCGTGGTTGTTGTCACCCTCGTAT
>JBIKUT010000111.1:0-6808 GCA_044347465.1 Ramlibacter sp. | reverse complement strand
CGGTCAGTGGACCGCTGATTCAGTAGCCGCCGCGGTCTCCCCCGCGATCGCCACCGCGGCCGCCGCCGCGCGGGCCCGAGCCGTAGGGGCTGCGAAAACCGCCGTCGCTGCCACCGCGGCCACCGCCACCGCCGCGGTCGTTGCGGTCACCGCCACGGCCACCGCCGCCACCGTAACCCCCACCACCACCGCCGCCGCCGTAGCCGCCACCACCTCCATAACCGCCACCGCCGCCACCCCCGTAGCCGCCACCGCCACCGCCGTAGCCACCGCCACCTCCGCCGTAGCCACCGCTGCGGGGCGGGCGCGCTTCCATCGGGCGGGCTTCATTGACCACCACGCTGCGGCCGCCCAGGGGCTGGCCATTCATGCCATTGATTGCGGCTTGCGCTTCTGCATCGCTGCCCATCTCGACAAAGCCGAACCCTTTGGAGCGGCCGGTCTCGCGTTCCATCATCACCTTGGCGCTGGTGACGGCGCCGAACTGGCCGAACGCCTGCTCCAGATCGCTGTCGCGCACCGAGTAGGGCAGGTTGCCCACGTACAGTTTGTTGCCCATGAAATAGGGACTCCTATAGAAACATTGAGCTCAGCGATGGAGTCCCGAAAGCGCTTTGTAACGATCTGCAACGCGAAAGTGACCGGTTCACCGCAATCCGTGCGTGATACGAACGAACTCACGCCAAACCATTATGAAACACATAAGCCCCTTGTGTGCAAGGGTCTGCCCGGGGGTTTGGGGCATGAAAAAGGGCCCCGAAGGGCCCTTTTGTGGGAGGCAAGGGGGGCTTAGTAGCCGCCGCGACCGCCGCCGCCACCGTAGCCGCCACGGTCACCGCCGCCGCCGTAGCCACCGCGATCGCCACCACGGCCACCGCCGCCGCCAAAGCCGCCCGTACGCGGCTCCATCGGACGGGCTTCGTTGACCACCAGGCCACGGCCACCGATTTGCTGGCCGTTCAGGCCTTGGATCGCGGCTTGTGCCTCGGCTTCGCTACCCATTTCCACAAAGCCGAAGCCCTTGGAGCGGCCGGTGTCGCGCTCCATCATGACCTTGGCGCTGGTGATCTGGCCGTATTGGCTGAACGCCTGCTCGAGATCGCTGTCGCGGAAAGAGTAGGGCAGGTTGCCCACGTAAAGTTTGTTGCCCATGAAAGGCTCCTATAGAAGAACGCAAAAACGCGATGGAGCCGGGCACGCAATCACAAACTCAGGAGCTGCTTTCAAGACGCGAAACTGACCATACACCGCAGTGATGCACCGCTTGAAAACGGCGCAGAGGACATTATGGGGCTAATACGCCCTTTCTTGGCGTGGCGGTTGCTTTTCTGACCGTTTTCGGACGCAGCGGTTGAGTGTAGTGCTTTAGACAACAATACTGCCGCCCTCATCCAAAACGTGAAGGGGCACATTCATGGCGGCAATCCCACTCTCGAGCCAACACTTTTCCAGCTCGGCGTTGTCCACCGGATCGTCGTCGAGTTTGTCTTCGTCATCGTCAAGCTCGGCAACGTCAACGAGCTCCCCGAGGAAATCCGCTTCAGTAGCTCCCAGCGCTGTTTCTTTCCATCTGGTGAGCCCCAACAAAGCGCCCCACCCTAGCGCGTCCAGCCCGAACCAGATGAGTCGAAACAGCGATCCACCGCTCCCGGCAGCGACGCCAAATCGACCCAATGCATCGCCGAATTCGCAGTCGTCCGACGAGATAGATAACCCGCGAGCCCATCATGATTCAAAAAGCGAGGCCTCCGATACACAGCCTTTGCTGAAGCTCTGCGAAGACCAGCGGGCAGCCTTCATTCATGCCGTGATGGGCTCGTCGACCGCGTCAGGCCATGAACTTGAAGCTGCTTCAGAAGATCAATGGGCCCGCCAAGCCCGAATCCTGTTCAACAACGCGTTGAAAAAAGGGCAGATCACCGCCCCCCTTGAGCTCGTCGAGCTCTACCAAGCAAACGTGGACCCACGCCTCCATCGCGATGTGGACCGCATGATCCAGACAGTGGCCTTCTACATCGACAAGGGCGTTACCCCTAAGCAGCTACAGGCCCTACTCAATCGCACGGAGACTTGGCAGTCTGGACGGGTTTGGGGACAAGGGTTGACCGTATTCACGGCCGGCTTCTTCCTCTTGAGCGCTTATCAATACATCAACGCGCGTCACGGCGATGCCCTCGTGGGTTCGCACGACCCGGCACGGGCCGACGTCGAGCGGTTCGTCTGGGGCTGCCTGATTGCCGGGTTCGGAGGCGTCTTTGGCAGCAACATCATCGGCAAAGCCGGACTCCAGCCGGGCTACTTCACCCCGCTTGCGTTCGACCAGGATGGCAAGGCCTACAAGGACGGCAAAGCGATCGACTTCACGAGCTCCTGGCGCGGCAAATTCACCGAATACATCTCGTTCTGGGGATTCTCTGTCGGTCACTCGGTGGTGGAGGCGATGTTCAAGGACCACCCCAAAGACGCCGTCGGCAAGGCGGCTGCCAAATGGGCCAGTGCCTGCGCGGCCACCTTGGCGACCTGCCTGACCAAGCAGTACCTGCCGCGCTTGATGCTGGCGCGTGATTCCATGTTGCTGGATGCTTCGACACCAGAAAAGCGTGCCAAGATTTCCGCGTTGCTGGACAACCCCTCTACGCAGGAAGGATGCTCGGACTTGGGCGACTATCTGTCCTCGTTCGGCAAGGGACTCAAAGCCAATTTCGGTTGCCCCAGCACGCCTGAATTGGCTCGTGCGGTGCTGCATTCGCTCTCGGCGGCCGTGGCGCTGTTGCCCATGCTGGTGGCCAAGATCCGCCCAGAGCACAACTATGAGATCGCTCTGCCGGGCTCCATCTTCATCGGACTGTATTGGGGCATAGGTTCCCGCGTGGCGCGAACCGCGATCGAGCAAATCAAGCAGGCGGGTGTAGATGCAGCAAGGGCTCAGGAAAGGAGTCGGGGCGCTCAAGAAAAAGAGACCAAAGAGACCCAAGCGAGGACGGGTGATGGTATCGACCTCGAGCAGGCACACGCTACCGTGGAACTCACTCCTGCAACCCACTTGCAGGCCCAAGGCGTGGCCCCAGCCCAGCCCAGGGCCCGCTGCTGCTGCGACTGTGTGATCGTCTGACGTCTGGGCGGGATTCATCATGACGCCACAAGACATGCGCGAAGGCGCGCCCACGCCCTCGCTGGACGAGATGACGCAAGGGCTGCTGTCTTTTTCCAATGAGATGGATCGCCAGGCGAGGCCGCGGTTTGACGATCTGCTGCAACGGATCGCCCGCCAGCTCCTGTCCGACGACGCAGCGGCGCAGGCGGCGATCGACAGCGGGGGCTTTCGGGTGGGGGACACCACCCTGGTGGTGAGGTTCAACGACGAGACCCACCAGATCGAGCTGTTTGCGGACATCGGCCTGCCGCAACCCTATGCGCAGGGGCAGGCGCATCGCCTCGCCCTCGAACACAACTTGTGTCGCACCTACCCAGGTGTCACGCTGGGGGTCCATCCCGAGTCAAGTCGCCTGGTCGCAACCACCAGCTTGCACCTTTTGATGGTGAGCGACGAGTCCATGTGCCTCGATGCCATGGAGGTCCTGGCCCAGGCGGCAGCCGACCTGGTCGGTCAGTTCGAGCTGGTGGGCGAATGACGCGCAGGGGCCTCGAGCCCCGCCGGGTACCATGCCCGCCAGCATGGAAGCCTTCCTCCTTTCCACCGGCATCGTCGCCCTGGCCGAAATGGGCGACAAGACCCAGCTGCTGTCTCTCGTTCTGGCCGCGCGCTTTCGTCGGCCTTGGCCGATCCTCTGGGGCATCTTGATCGCCACGCTGGCCAATCACGCGCTCGCGGGCGCGGTGGGCGCGTCGGTCACCGCCTGGCTCGGGCCGCAGTGGCTGCGGTGGATCCTGGCGGGCTCCTTCATCGCCATGGCCGCTTGGATGCTGGTCCCCGACAAGCTCGATGACGACGACGCCCCCGACGCACCGCGTCACAGCGTGCTGGTCACCACCGTCATTGCCTTCTTCCTGGCCGAAATGGGCGACAAGACCCAGGTCGCCACCGTCATGCTGGCCGCCCAGTACCAGACCTGGTTCGCCGTCGTGGCCGGCACCACCCTGGGCATGATGCTGGCCAATGCGCCGGTGGTCTGGTTTGGCGAGCGGGTGATGCGCCGTGTGCCGGTGCGCGCGGTGCACATCGTGTCCGCGCTGATCTTCCTGGGCCTGGGCCTGGCGATCCTGTTCGGAGCGGCTTGACCCCAGGCCCCGCGCGGGGCGGACGCTATACTGGCCGCTTCCAGCGCCGATTTGCTTCCGATTGCGGGCGCTTTTAACAAATACCGCTAAAGACGAAGCCCGGATCACCGGCCTCGTGTGCAGCGATGCCGGTTTTTTTTCGCCCATGACCCTGGTCGCCCACGCGCAGTCCATGCATTTCGAGGCCCCGCTGCCCTTGCAGTGCGGCGCCTCGGTGCGCGCCTACGACCTGGCCTACGAAACCTACGGCACGCTCAACGCCGACCGCAGCAATGCGGTGCTGATTTGCCATGCCTTGAATGCCTCGCACCATGTTGCGGGCGTCTACGCTGGCCAGGACAAGTCTGAGGGCTGGTGGGACACCATGATCGGCCCGGGCAAGCCGGTGGACACCGATCGCTTTTTCGTGATCGGCGTGAACAACCTGGGCTCGTGTTTTGGCTCCACCGGCCCCATGCACCTGAACCCGGACACCGGGCGCGTGTACGGCGCCGACTTCCCGGTGGTCACGGTCGAAGACTGGGTCGATGCCCAGGCCCGATTGCTCGACGCCCTCGGTATCCGCACGCTGGCCGCGGTGATGGGCGGCAGCCTGGGCGGCATGCAGGCGCTGTCGTGGTCGCTGCGTTATCCCGAGCGCGTGCGCCATGCGGCGGTGATCGCCAGCGCGCCTAACCTGAACGCCGAGAACATCGCTTTCAACGAAGTGGCCCGCCGCGCCATCGTCACCGACCCCGACTTTCATGGCGGTCATTTTTATCAGCACGACGTGGTGCCTAAACGAGGCCTGCGCATCGCGCGCATGATCGGCCACATCACGTATTTGTCCGACGACGTGATGAACGCCAAGTTCGGCCGCGACCTGCGCCGCGCGGTGGGCGAGGTCGCGCAAGACGGCTATCGCTATTCCACCCAGGACGTCGAATTTCAGATCGAGAGCTATCTGCGTTACCAGGGCGACAAGTTCAGCGAATACTTCGACGCCAACACCTATCTTCTGATCACCCGCGCCCTCGATTACTTCGACCCGGCGCGCGAACACGGTGGCAACCTGGCGCAGGCCCTGGCGGGTGCCACCGCCAAGTTTTTGCTCGTGAGCTTCACCACCGACTGGCGCTTCTCGCCCGCGCGCAGCCGCGAGATGGTCAAGGCGCTGCTCGATAACGGCCGCCATGTGAGCTACGCCGAGGTCGATGCCCCGCACGGCCACGACGCCTTCTTGCTGGATGACCCGCGCTACCTCGCGGTGGTGCGCGCCTGGTTCGCGCGCATCGCCTCAGACCTAGCGTCCGCGCCCGGAGCCGCGCCATGAGCGATCAGAGGCTGATGCAATCGATCGCCCGCTTGGTCCCCCCGGGCTCGCGCGTGCTCGATCTGGGCTGCGGCGACGGCGCCCTGCTCGATCTGCTCAAACGCGAACGCGGATGCACGGGCTATGGCGTCGAGATCGCCGACGCCAACGTGCTGGCTTGTGTGAAGCGCGGTGTCGATGTGATTCAGTTGAACCTCGACGAAGGTCTGGCCCTGTTCGACGACAACAGCTTCGATGTCGTCTTGCAAATCGACACCTTGCAGCACCTGCGCAACACCGAGACCATGCTGGTCGAGACCGCGCGCGTGGGCCGCGTGGGCATCGTCGCCTTCCCCAATTTTGCGCACTGGCCCAATCGTTTGGCAGTGCTGCGCGGGCGCATGCCGGTCACGCGCCGCCTGCCCTATCAGTGGTACGACACGCCCAACATCCGTGTGGGCACCTTCAAGGACTTTGAAGTTCTGGCCACCAAGAACCAGCTGTCCCTGCTCGATGCCTTCGGCCTGCAAGACGGGCGCGAGGTGCGCTTCTTGCCCAATGCGCGCGCCGCCACCGCAGTGTTTCGTTTCGAGCGGGGCTGAGCCCGGGGCCGTGTGAGCAGCATCCCCTTGCTCGAGGCCCTGAAGTTCTGGCTGAAGCTGGGCTTCATCAGCTTCGGCGGGCCGGCGGGCCAGATCGCCCTCATGCACCGCGAGCTGGTCGATCGCCGACGCTGGATCTCCGAGCGGCGCTTTTTGCACGCGCTCAATTACTGCATGCTGCTGCCCGGCCCCGAGGCCCAGCAGCTGGCCACGTATCTCGGCTGGCTGATGCACCGGACCTGGGGCGGCATCTTGGCGGGCGCGCTGTTCGTGCTCCCTTCGCTGGGGATCCTGATCGGACTGAGCGCTGTGTATGTGGCCTATGGTCACTTGCCCGTCGTGGCGGGTGTTTTCTTCGGCATCAAGCCCGCGGTGGCGGCCATCGTGCTGCACGCGGTGTGGCGCATCGGCTCGCGCACCTTGCGGCATCCGCGGCAGGCTCCCGCTTTATGGGCCATTGCCGTGGCCAGCTTCGTGGCGATCGCACTGCTCGCGATTCCCTTCCCTTGGGTGATCGCCTCGGCGGCCTTGGCCGGCGTGCTCGGTGCGCGTCGGGCCCCTGGCCAGTTTGCGATGTCCGGCGGCGGTCATGCTGCGTCTGCCACTTCGCATGGCCCCGCCCTGATCGATGACGACACCCCTGCGCCCGATCACGCGCGCTTCTCGCGACGACGTC
>JBIKUT010000110.1:0-6840 GCA_044347465.1 Ramlibacter sp. | reverse complement strand
CATGCGCGCCGAATCATCCAGACTGGCCGGGATGCGCGCATAGCCGCTTTGCACCGATTGCAGGGCCACCGACATGAAGCGCACCAGATAGGCCCACACCACGCCCAGCACCGTACCGGTCACCCAGAACACGGTGGGCGTGTCCGGCGCCGCCTGCTGCAGCCAGCCCACGGGCAGCAGCAGGCCCACCACGATCACCGCACCGGGCACGGCGTAGGCCATGCCGGCCACGCGCACCACGCCGCGCGTGAGCGGATCGTCACGCTGGCGCAGCGAGAACATCAGCCACACCGCCGCCGCCACTGCGAGCACCGCACTGAGTGCCCCCAGGCGCACGCTGTTGAAGGCCCATTGCAGGAAGCGGTCCCAGGGCAGCACCGACCAATCGGCCGCCAGCGGCCGCAGCATGAAGGCCACGGGCAGCACAAACCCCATGAGCACCGGCACGGCACACACCGACCACGCAAGCACGCGGCGGCCGCCGTGCAGCGCGATCGGCTGCGCCTCATTCGAGCCGGCACGGGCGCCGCGCGTCACCGCAAAGCGCATGCGCTTTTGCGCGCGATGTTCCAACCACAGCAGCACCGCCACCAGCGCCAGCAAGGTGGTGGCCAATTGCGCGGCGGCCACGCGGTTGTCCATGGCGAGCCAGGCCTTGTAGATGCCGGTGGAGAAGGTCTGGATGCCAAAGTAGCTCGAGACCCCGAAATCGGCCAGCGTCTCCATCAGGGCCAGCGCCACGCCGGCCGCGACCGCCGGCCGCGCCAAGGGCAAGGCCACTTGCGTGATACGCCGACGCAGCGGCGCACCGAGCAAGCGCGCGGCCTCCATCAACTGCGGGGCCCGCTCGCTCAGGGCGGTGCGCGCCAACAGGTACACATAGGGGTAGAGGCAGAAGATGAACACCCAGGCCGCCCCCGGCAGGCTGCGCACCTCGGGGAACACCCGCCCCTGCCAGCCGAAGGTGGCGCGCAGCCAGGTCTGCAGCGGCCCACTAAATTGCAGGAAATCGGTGTAAGCGTAGGCCGTCACATACGCCGGCATGGCCAGGGGCAGCAGCAGCGCCCATTCAAAACTGCGACGCCCGGGAAAGTCGAACAGCGTCACCGCCGCTGCGGTCGACACCCCCACCAGCGCCACACCCACCGCCACGATCAGACACAGCAGCAGGCTGGCCCCGATGTAGCCAGGCAGCACGGTGGACGCCATCTGGCCCAGGATCGAGGCGCTCTGCGCGTCCCATTGCAGCCAGGAGACCAGCACCCCCCCCACCGGCACCAGCAAGAGCAGGCCCAGCGCCAGAAGGAGGAGGTCATGAAGCCGGCGCATGCGATGGATCCAGGTGACGGGGCCTCGGAGCCCTGATAATACAAATGAGAATTGTAATCATCTAGAATCACCGTCATGCATTTGGAGTTGTCCGATCTGAGCGTGCAGTACGCGGGCGCGAGCCGGCCGGCGGTGGACGCTGTGTCCTTTGGCCTGCCGCGTGGCGCCATCGGCGTGTTGATCGGGCCCTCGGGCTGCGGCAAGACCACCTTGCTGCGCGCCATTGCGGGCCTGGAGCCGGCCAGCGCGGGCCAGATCCGCATCTCGCAGCAGGTGGTGGGTGGTGCCGGTGTGCATGTGCCCGCCGAATCGCGTCGCATCGGCATGGTGTTTCAAGACTACGCCCTGTTTCCCCATCTGGATGTGGGCCAGAACGTGGCATTTGGCATCGCGCACCTGCCGCGCGCCGAGCGCCAGGCGCGCGTGACCGAGGTACTGTCGTTGGTCGGCCTGGCGGGCACCGAGCGGCGCATGCCGCACGAGCTCTCGGGCGGGCAGCAGCAACGCGTGGCGCTGGCCCGCGCGCTCGCCCCCCGGCCTGAACTGCTGCTGCTGGACGAACCGTTCTCCAACCTGGACATCGATTTGCGTGAGCGCCTGGCCCACGAGATCCGCGGCATCCTCAAGGCGGCGGGCGCGACGGCGCTGTTCGTCACCCACGACCAGCTCGAGGCCTTCGCCATTGGCGATGTGATCGGGGTGATGCACCAGGGCCAACTTCACCAATGGGACGAGGCCTACACCCTCTATCACCGGCCGGCCACCCGCTTCGTCGCCGACTTCATCGGGCATGGGGTGTTCACGCCTGCCACCTTGCGCGAGGCCGGCGACCAGGTGGTGGTCGACACCCCGCTGGGCGCGCTGACCGACGTCGCTGAATGCCCGCTGCCCACGGCCTTCGAAGCGGGCCAGTGCGAAGTGCTGCTGCGAGCCGACGACATCGTGCACGACGACGATGCGCCGGTGAAAGCGCAGATCGTGCGCAAAGCATTTCGCGGCGCTGATTTTCTCTACACCCTGCGACTGGGCTCGGGCGAGACCGTGATGGCCCATGTCCCCAGCCACCACGACCACAAGGTGGGTGAGTGGATCGGCATCCGCGCGCAGGTGGACCATGTGGTGACCTTCGAGCGCGGAAGCGCCGCATCGGCCCCGCCGATGGCGCCAGCCCCCCTGCCGCTGCCCGTCACGGCCCGCTGACGATTACGTTTGCTCACGCTGCCGCCGCGCCTGGCCTTGCGCGGCGCATGATGGCTCGCCTGTCCAGGGGGAGCCATGAACATCACACTGATCGCGGCCTCGGAACTCGACGCGAGCCTGCAAGCGACCTGGCGCGCGCTGCAAGCGAGTCACCCGGCGCTGCGCAGCCCGTATTTCGCGCCGGAGTTCACGCTGGCTGTGGCGGCGGTGCAGCCCGATGTGCGCATCGCGGTGCTCGAAGACGGCGCGCGCGTGGTCGGCTTCTTCCCGCACCAGGCGCGCTGGCGCATCGGCCGCCCTGTGGGCGCGCCCCTGTCGGACCACCATGGCGTGGTGTGCGCGCCCGGTACCCACTGGGACTGGCCGGCGCTGCTGCGGGCGTCGCGGCTTGCGTCCTGGCACTTCGACCATCTGCCTCGCGAGCAGGCCCCGCACCACGGCGCCTGCATCGCCACCGGCTCGCCCGCGCTGGACCTCTCACGCGGCATGGCCGCCTACCTGGAGGCGCGTCGCGCCAGCGGCGTGCGCAGCCTGGGCG
This sequence comes from Ramlibacter sp., assembly GCA_044347465.1. Taxonomy (GTDB): domain Bacteria; phylum Pseudomonadota; class Gammaproteobacteria; order Burkholderiales; family Burkholderiaceae_C; genus Ramlibacter. The sequence goes on along the minus strand of JBIKUT010000110.1, from coordinate 3,773 downwards.
AATTCGAGCGCAAGGCGCGCAAGCTCGCGCGCGAGGTCGGGCCGCTGCGCTTTGAGGCCCACACGCAAGACGCGCAGGTCCTGGCCACCGTGCTGCGCCTGAAGTCGCAGCAATGCCAGCGCACCGGCACGCCTGACTTCTTCGCCCGCCCCTGGACACGCGCGCTGGTCGAATCCATCAGCACCTTGCAGCACCCGCATTTCGCCGGGCGCCTGTCCGCGCTGTATGCGGGCGATCAGCTGGTAGGCGCGCACCTGGGCATGCGCTCGGCCACCGTCTGGCACTGGTGGTTTCCGGTCTATTCGCATGCGATGGCGCCCTACTCGCCCGGTGCGCAATTGCTCCTGCACGTGGCGCACGCGGCGGCCGACGCGGGCTGCGGGCTGCTCGATCTGGGCACGGGCGACGACGCCTACAAGCGCAGCTTCGCCGACTGCAGCCTGCCCCTGGTCGCGGGCTGGGTCGCGGCGCGGCCCACGCTGACCTTCGCCTGGCTGGCCGGTCGCGACGCGACCTGGCACTGGGCCAGGACCTCGTCGCTCACGCAGCCCCTGCGCGTGCTGCGCAAACGCCTCAGGATGTCGGCTCGCCTGCCGCGCCCCCCGGCGCTGCCGTAGGCCCGACCCCCGGGCGCCGCCCCCAACGCAAACGCGGCAGGCGCAGACCCCGCCATTCGCCCAGGTCCAGCGACATGCGGGCCATCAGGACCGGCAAAGACGTCGACAGCCACACCGTGACGCGCGGCAGACGCAGCAAGTCGGTGCCCCAACGAACCCGGGCGCTGTCGGACGTGGTGGCCAGCTCGAAGCCAGCGGCGCGGGCCATCTCCACATGCTCCTCGCGGTAGGCCCCGTAGGGATAGCAGAAGCTGCGTATCGGCATCCCCAGCGCCTGCTCCAGATCCTGGCGCGACTGGACGATTTCCGCGCGCGCGCGCACCGGGTCGCATTCGGTGAGATCCACATGGTTGCGCGTGTGCGCGCCCACGTCCATGCCCGCATCCAGCCACGCGCGCAGCTGAGGCACGTTCATCAGGCGCGCGGGTGTAATGCCGATGGAGGCGTCCCAGACATTCGAGCCCCCGAGCTGGCCGCTCACGACGAAGGACGTGGCGGTAAAGCCCGCCGACTGCAGGATCGGCAGCGCGTGCTCGAAGTTGTTCACATAGCCGTCATCGATCGTGATGCCCACCACCTTGCCACTGCGATCGCCACGCAGATAAGGCGCCAGGTCCTGCATGGACAGTCCGCGGTAGCCCAGGGCACGCAGCACCCGCATCTGCCGGGCGAAGCGCGCTGGCGGGATCACCAGCCCGCGATAGGGCGTGCCACGCGGCGGCGCGATATCGGTCTGGTGGTACGAAAGGATAGGGATGGGCGCGCGTCGTGGGGAGGGGCAGTTCTCGTTCATGACGGGTCAATCGGCCTCGTGGTGGGTCGGCAAATTGTCGCGAGATTGCCGAGTCTGAACGGCCCTCAAAGGTGTGCCGCGGTAAGCCCTGCAACCGCTTTGCGCGCGACGTTCCGTCGCGCGCTCGGCGGTGAATCAGGCCACGGGCTCGAGCTGCCGCTCGGCCGGGCGCGCGGGCGCGCCCGTGCGCAGAGCGTCGATGGCGGCGCGCAAATCGACGGCCCAGACACGACGATCCCGGCCGTCGCAGGTTTGCGGCACGCCGTAGTGCAGGGTCACGGTGATGGGCGCGCTGGTGAGCGTGCGCCACAAGGACCCGGCCAGCGTGTCGTCCCCGATGTAGCAGGGGGCCAGCGAGCGTTGACCGGTGGCACGGTCGATGAAGCCTAGGGCCACCGGCTGCACGGGCGCATCGGCCGCGATGGCGGCTTGCAGCAAATTCGCGTGAAAAGGCAACAGCGAGACACCATCGCTGGTCGTACCTTCCGGGAAGACCGCCAGCACCTGGCCCGCGCGCAGGCTGTCGGCCATGTGGTGCACCACGCGCAGCGCGTCGCGGCGCGATTCGCGTTCGATGTACAGGGTGCCGGCGCCGGTGGCCAGGCGGCCGATCAGGGGCCAGTGGTGGACATCGGACTTGGCCACAAAGCAGCAGTGGCGACCGGCGTGCAGCGCCACGATGTCCAGCCAGGAGATGTGATTGGCCACGATGAGGGCGGGGCCAAACGCCACCGGCTCGCCGCGCACCTGCACGGTCAGGCCCAGCACCTGCAGCAGCTCCTGGGCCCAGGCCTGCACCCGCGCCTCACGCGCAGCGGGCGCAAGGCGCGGAAACACGAACACGATGGTGAAGTAACCGACCAGCGCGTGCCACAGGACACGTGCAAGTTTGCAAACAGCCACCAGCCCGCTCACACCAGCGGCGCCTCGTAGGCCAGATGGCCGCCCACGAAGGTCCAGCGCACCCGCCCCGGCAGCTCATAGCCCGAGAAGGGCGTGTGCTTGCCTTGGCTGCGCAGGTTCGCGGCCTGCACCTGCCAGTGCGAGAGTGGATCGAACACGCACACATCGCCCACGCCGCCCTCGACCAGCTGGCCGCAGCTGGCTTGCAGCGTGCCCAGCGAGGCGCCCAGCACGCGCGCCGGATCGCCGGTGATGACGGCCAGCGCGCGTGTCAGCCCGGCGCCGCTTTGCTGGCCCCAGCGCAGGGCCAGGCTCAGGAGCAGCTCCAGGCCCGTCGCGCCGGGCTCGGCCTCGGCAAAAGGCAAGGTCTTGGCGTCTTCATCCAGCGGCATGTGGTCGGACACCAGCGCGTCGACCGTGCCATCGACCAGCGCCTGGGCCAGCGCGTCGCGATCACGTTGCTGGCGCACCGGGGGCGACAGGCGCAGGCGGCTGTCGAAGTAGCCGATATCGGTGTCGGTCAGATGCAGCGAGTTGATGCTCACGTCGCAGGTCACGGGCAGGCCTTGGGCCTTGGCCTCGCGCACCAGGGCGACGCCGGCGGCGCTGCTGAGGCGACACAGGTGCACGCGCGCGCCGGTGATCTTCATCAGCTCAAAGATGGTGTGCAGGGCGATGGTCTCGGCTGCGACCGGCACGCCCGCCAGGCCCAGGCGAGTCGCCAGGGGTCCGCTGGCGGCCACGCCCTTGCCCAGGTGCACGTCCTGGGGACGCAACCACACGGTGTAGCCGAAGGTGGACGCGTACTGAAAGGCGCGTTGCAGCACCTGCGTGTTGGCCAGACCCACTTCAGCCTGGCTGAAACCCACGCAGCCCGCTTCGGTGAGTTCGGCCATCTCGGTGAGCACCTCACCGGCCAGCCCGCGCGTGAGCGCGCCCAGAGGGAACACACGCGCCTGATGCAGCTTCTCGGCGCGCATCTTGAGCATCTCGACCAGACCCGGCTCGTCCAGTACCGGATCGGTATCGGGCGGGCACACCAGACTGGTCACGCCGCCCGCAACGGCCGCCGCCATCTCGCTCTCGAGCATGCCTTCGTGTTCGTGGCCCGGCTCGCGCAGACGCACTGCCAGATCGACCAGCCCCGGCGCCACGATGCAGCCGCGCGCGTCGATCACCTTGTTCGGCACGAAGCCGTCGGGTGTGCGGCCGATGCCCACCACACGCCCGGCCGCGAGGGCCACATCGGCCACCTCGTCGAAATTGCGCGACGGGTCGATGACGCGGCCGCCTTGGATCAGGATTTTCATGCGTTGTTCTCCCTCGCTCAGGCCTCGTTACTAGCGACGATGCTCATGACGGCCATGCGCACGGCGATACCGAAGGTCACCTGCGGCAGGATCACGCTTTGCTTGCCGTCCACCACCGCCGAATCGATTTCGACGCCGCGGTTGATCGGC
>JBIKUT010000109.1:0-6846 GCA_044347465.1 Ramlibacter sp. | reverse complement strand
TCACCCGACGCGCTGCAAACGCTGATCGGCCTGCCGCTGCGGGCCTGAAGCGGCCCCCTCACTCGCGCGGGGGTGTGCGGCGCAGCGCCAGGGCCAAGGCCTGGGCGGCCGGGGTCAGGGGCGAGGCGGCGCGGAAAATCATTGACACGTCCCACATGGGCATATGTTCGCGCAGGGCCAGGGCGATGAGCCGGGGCTGGTGCCGGATCAGCCGCTCGGGTAGCAGGGATAGCGCGTCCGAGTGCTCCAGGATCGAAAACGAGGCGGCGTACGAATCGGACACTACGCGCGGCACGGGCGGTGGCAATTGGTGCGCGCGAAAGGCCGGCTCCAGCAGGGCGCCGGGGCTGTTAGCCGGACCGTGTTGCAACCACTGACAGTCCAGCAGGTCGGTGAGCGACGTGGCAGATGCCATCGGATGCCCCCGGCGGCCAGCCACCACCAGGTTGTTTCTATACAGCACCTCGCTGTGAAATTCGGCGGCCAGCGCCCTTGACAGCTGGGGCACGGCGCCGACCGCCAGATCGGCCTGGCCCTCGCGCAGCATGCGCAAGGTCTCCGGGTAAACGCTTTCGCGCAAGCGCACCCGGACCTCCGGGAACTCCTTGTGAAAGCGCTCCAGGGCCTGCGGCAGGATCACCATCGCGGGGCTTGGTGAGATCGCCACCGACACGCCGCCCGTGAGAGATCCGCGCATCTGCTCGACTTCCTCGCGCAGGCGGTCCAGATCCTGCGTGATGCCCTGCGCGCGCGCCAGCACGGCGCGGCCATAGGGGGTGAGCGTGGCGCCGCGTGCAGTTCGGTGCACGAGCGACACGCTCAAGATCTCTTCCAGCTGCTGCAGGGACTTGCTCAGCGCGGGCTGCGTCAGCCCCAGGCTGCGCGCCGCCGCTCGCACGCTGCCGTTCTCGGCGATGGCGACCAGGGCGCGAAGGTGCTGCAGTTTCACTGAAAGTATTTGGTTATCAGGCGAAAGAAAATTCTAGCTTGTGGGAGGGCAGGGTGCTCCCTATGCTCGTCGCATGAGTGATAAACAAGTTGAGGAGGGGGAGGGCCGCGCCGGCACGTCGCTCCACACCCTCCGGGTCCAGGCCCTTGAGCCGCTGGCGCAGGGGGTGCGCAAGCTCACCCTGGCCCACCCCGAGGGCCAACCCTTGCCCGGATTCGCCCCAGGCGCCCACATCGATGTCCACCTTTCCAACGGCATCGTGCGCGCCTACTCGCTGATCAGCGATGCCGCCGATGCGGCCAACGGACGCTACGAACTGGCCATCGGCCTGGACGCGAACAGCCGCGGTGGGTCACGCTTCGTGCACACCGAGCTGAAGGTCGACACGGTGATCGACGTGAGTGCGCCGCGCAATCACTTCCCGCTGGCGGATTCTCAGGACCCGGTACTGTTCATCGCTGGGGGCATCGGCGTCACGCCGATCCGCGCCATGGTGCGCGAGTTGCAGCGGCGTGGCACCCCCTGGCAGCTGGTCTACGCCGCGCGCTCGCGCGCGAGCGCGGCCTTCGTTGAGGAGTTCTTGGCCTGCGGCGACGCGGTGCGCCTGCATTTCGACGATGAGCGAGGCGGCCCGCTCGACGTTGCAGCCGCCCTCGCCCAGACGCCAGCCCACGCGCACATTTACTGCTGCGGGCCCGGCGGCCTGATGGAGCGGGTGAAGTCTTTGTGCAGCGACCGGGACTCTCAGCGTGTGCACTTCGAATGGTTCCAGGCACCGGCGCAGCCGCCAGCCACCACCGGCGAGCACCGCTTCACCCTCAAGCTCGCACGGCGCGGACTCGAAATCACCGTGCCTGCGCAAAGCAGCATCCTGGATGTGCTCGAGGCGCATGACGTGATCATTCCTTCCGTGTGTAAGGAAGGGGTGTGCGGCACCTGCGAATGCCGGATTCTCTCGGGTGAGGCCGACCACCGCGATGTGGTCCTGACCGACGACGAGCGCGCCGCCAACGAAGTGCTCATGGTGTGCGTCTCGCGCGCCAAGGGCGACTGTCTGACGCTGGATCTCTGACAACCCACTGGCCACAACGATGAAAACCCATTTCCAACACCTGCTGGACCTGAACAAGGGTGACCTCGATCGCAAGATCTTCTCGGACCCGCAGATCTTCGAGCAGGAGCTCGAGCGCATCTTCGCGCGCTGCTGGCTGCTGCTGGGGCATGAAAGCATGCTGCCCAAGCCCAACGACTTCTTCACCACCTACATGGGCCGCGATCCGGTGATCGTCACGCGCAAGCCCGATGGCAGCATCGGCTGCTACTTGAACATGTGCCGCCATCGCGGCAACCGCGTGTGCCGTGCCGACTCGGGCAACGCCCGCGCGTTCACCTGCCCCTTCCATGGCTGGACGTTCTCGAATGACGGCAGCCTGAGCAATGTGCCGGGATTCAAGGAGATCTACCTGGAGCGCCTGGACCTGCAGGCGCACAGCCTGGTCCCGGTGGCCAAGATTGCCAGCTACAAGGGCCTCCTGTTTGCCACCTTCGACGGCAACGCGCCCTCGCTGGAAGATTACCTGGGCGACATGGCCTGGTACCTGGACATGATCCTGGACCGGCGCGAGGGCGGCATCGAGTTCCTGCCCGGCACGCACAAGTGGCTGGTGCATACCAACTGGAAGTTCCCGGTGGACAACTTCATCGGCGACAGCTACCACGGTCCGGTAAGCCACAAGTCGGCGTGGATGTCGGGCTTTGAAGGCATGCCCCGGCGCAAGAGCGGCTACGGCTACGAGGGCTTCCAGGTCCAGCCTGGCAACGGCCACGGCTTCGGCACGCGCTGGGCCGAGAACCGCGAGCAGGTGCTGGAGATGGCCTTGCCCGAGTTCCTCGAGTACGAGCGTTCGCGCCTGGATGAATCCATCGCGCGCCTGGGCGACCTGCGCGGCTTGCACATGTCGCCGATGCACGCCTCCATATTCCCCAACGTGTCCCTGCTCTGGCAGGGTAGCGCCATCCGTGTGTGGCACCCCAAGGGGCCGCAGCTGACCGAGGCCTGGGGCTGGTGCTTCGTCGACAAGGCCGCCCCCGAGGACTACAAGCGGGAAAAAGCCCTGCACATGCTGCAGCGACACGGCACCAGCGGCACCTGGGAAGTCGATGACGTGGACAACTGGGTGCAATGCAATTCGGCCAACGCCGGCTATGTGGCGCGGCGCTACCCGCAAAACCTGGAAATGGGCCTGGGCGACGAGATCGACGATCCGCGTGCCATCCACCCGGACATCCGCGGCCGCCTGGGGCGTTTCCAGTCGGAGATCAACCAGCGCGCGTTCTACGGCAAGTGGGCGCAATTGATGGACGACGAAACACCGCCGGCCGTGCCCGTGATGGAGCGCCGTACGTCCCAGGGGAGCTGTGCATGAACACCGCCACGATCAGCGACGTGCGCAGCGACATGGCGCTTTGGTTCCGGGTGCAAGCTCTGTACGTCGAAGAGGCGCGCCTGCTCGATGACCAGCAACTGATGAAGTGGGTGGAGTTGTTCACCGACGACGTGCGCTATTGGATGCCTCTGGTGACCAACCGGGTGGGCCGCGACATCGGCAAGGAGCGCAGTCGCTTTGGCGAAGTGGCGCACTTTGACGAAACCAAGACCAGCCTGGTTAACCGAGTCAAGCGACTTGGAACCGGCATGGCCTGGGCCGAGACCCCGCCTTCGCGCACCCGGCACTTCATCACCAACGTGGAGGTGATGGGGGGCGAGGCTGACGGCACCCTGCAGGTGCGCTCGAACTTTTTGATCTACCGGTCGCATCTGGAATACGACCAGGAGCTGTTTTCCGGTTTCCGCGAGGACACGCTGCGGCCCGACGGCGACCGCTGGAAGGTGGCGCGCCGCGACATCGTGCTGGACGCCTCGGTGGTGATGCAAAAGAGCCTGGGCGTCTTCTTCTAATGGACGGCCTGTCCCCGAACCCGCTCGCCACGATGCTGCGCCTGGATGGCCGCCGCGCGGTCGTGACCGGTGCGGGCGCTGGCTTGGGCCGGGCCATCGCCATCGCCTTGGCGCAGCAAGGTGCCGAGGTGGCACTTCTGGATCGTGATGCAGCGGCGGCCGACGAATCGGCCCGCCAAGTTCGCGAGGCGGGCGGACGTGCGCAGGTGTTCGTCTGCGATGTGGCCCACGCGCAGCAGGTACAGGACGCCGTGGGTCAAGCCGCATCGGCCGCGGGGCTGGACATCGTGGTCAACAGCGCGGGCGTGGCGAGCGCGCCGGGCATGCCGTTCACCAACAACACCGAGGCGGACTGGGACCGCGCGCTGGCCATCAACCTCAAGGGCGCGGTCCATGCGTGCCAAGCCGCCCACCCCTGGCTGCTTCGCTCCCCGGCCGGGCGCATCGTCAACATCTCCTCCATTACCGGCGTGATCGCAGCGGCCTACATGCCGCCCTACAGCGTGTCGAAGGCGGCGCTCAATGCCTGGACCCGCGTGCTCGCCCGCGAACTGGCGCCCCACCACATCGCCGTCAATGCGGTGTGTCCGGGGTTCATCTGGACTCCTCTGTGGGAAAAGCTCGGCGACGAGATGGCCCGCCACGACCCGGCGCAACAAGGCAGCGATGCCGCCGACGTGTTCGCGCAACGCGTGCGCCAGCATGTGCCCATGCAGCGGCCCCAGACCGTGCAGGACGTCGCCTACCTGGTGACTTTCCTGTGCAGTGCCGCCGCTGCCAACATCACCGGCCAGATCATCGGCGTCGACGGGGGTGTGACGATCTAGGGCGCGCCCGGGGTCCAGTCCTGGCTGTACATCTCGATAGCCTTCAGGCGTAACTGGTTCAGGTTCTGAACGATGGCGACGCGTTCGTCAGGCGCCAGCGCAGACAGCAGTTCGTTCGAGCAAGCGCGCGCGAATGCGGCCAGTTTGGTACCGAGTCGTCGCCCGGCCGCGGTCAGTTGAACAGGCGAGCGACGCCGGTCGGCCTCGTGACGTACCCTCTCGAGCAAGCCCCGTTCTTCCAGCGCCGCGATCGAACGGCTGCAGCCCCCCCGGTCCATGGCCACGCGGTCGGCGATCTGGCTGATCTCCAATGGGGCCTCGCCACTGAGCACCAGGATGATGCGCCACTCCAGGATGCCGATGCCGTATTCCACCCCGCATTGCGCCAGCACGATGCGTGACACATACCCGCCGATGGTGTTGCACAGGGCGGGTACGTGTTGGTCAAGGTCCATGGTGACCGGACGCTTTTTTGCCGCTACCGCAAAACTCTTTTTCATGTGACATTTCAATGGTTGAATATTCACGTATCTAGCATAATCCGCTCAGTTGCCACCCCCACGAAGGAGACCCGTGATGAACGACACCACCACAGCACGCCACTTTGCGACGCAACACGAGATCCTGGAGCGTACCCTGGAGATCTCCAAGCGACTCACCGCGCGTGGGGCGGCCGCTGAAAAGGCGGGCCAGCTGGACCCGGATACGGTGGCCGAGGTGGTCAGCGCCGGCCTCATGACGGTAGGCGTGCCGCATCGCTTAGGCGGGGTCGAAGTCGATTACGAGGTGATCCCGCAGATCTCTCGTTATCTCGGACGCGGCTGCCTGGCCAGTGCCTGGACCATCGGCATTTTGCTGCAGCACAACATGCAAATGGGCCTGTTCCCGCAGCGCGCGCAAGAGGAGTTCTGGGCGGACGGCCCCAGCTGTTTCGCACCAGGTTTCATCATCCCGGGCGGCACCGCCCGGCGCGTCGAAGGCGGTTGGACGCTGACGGGCCACTGGCGTTTTGGCAGCGGCTACCCGCAAGGCCACTGGATCTTGTTGTCCGCGCACGAGGAAACCGACGGCAAGAAAGGGCGCGTCCTGCGCTTCGCCTTGCCCGCCGCCGACACCGCGCCGCAAAACAACTGGAACGTCAGCGGCCTGGCCGGCACGGGCACCTGGGATTGCCTGCTCGAAGACGTATTCGTGCCCGAGCACCGCTCGATGCCCGCGGCCTCCATGCTCGATGGCAGTGCCCCTGGGCTGCAGGTCAATCCGGGCCCGCTATGGCGTATTCCCATGCTTTCTTTTTACTACCCCAATATGTCCGCGATGGTGCTGGGTGCCGCCGAGGGCCTGGCCGCGATGGTGCTCGAGAAGATGAAGGCGCGGGTGCTGGCCTACGGCGGCGCCTCGGCCAGCGACCTGCCGTATATGCGTGCCAACGTGGCCCGCGCCTTTGTCACCCTCAACGCCGCCGGCGCCCTGCTGGAGTCCGAGAGCCGGCGCATCGGCGATGCCTCGCGCGAGGGCCGAGCCTTCACCGTCGAGGAGCGCGCCGCAGTGCGTGCCAACTGCACCTGGGTGGTCAAGCAATCGCGCGCCGTGATCAACGACCTGTGCGATCAATCGGGCACATCGTCCTTTTTTGTGCAATCCGATTTGCAGCGTTTCCACCGTGAGGTCAATGTCATGAGCAGTCATTCGTTCTATGACGCCGACCGCATGCTGGATGTCTATGGCCGCGGGCTGTTCGGCTTGGACATCCCGGCCGGCGAACTGATCTGACCTCGAGCATGACGGCCGTCCTCAACGCCCCGCCCACGCTCGACCCCCGCGCGTTGCGCCAGACGCTCGGGCGCTTTGCCACCGGCATCACCGTGATCAGTGGCCGCAGCGCTGCGGGCGAGGAAGTGGCGATCACTGCCAACAGCTTCACCTCGGTGTCGCTGGAGCCGCCCCTGGTCTTGTGGAGCGTCGCCCGTGAGGCGTTCAGTGCGTCTGTTTTTCAGCGGGCCACGCATTTCGTTGTCCATGTCCTGAGCGAGCAGCAGCAAGACATCTCCCAGCATTTCGCCCGCCGGCAGCCCGACAAACTGACCACCGTGGCCCACACCCGCGATGCG
>JBIKUT010000108.1:0-6860 GCA_044347465.1 Ramlibacter sp. | reverse complement strand
TTTTCCTTGATCGCGAGTTGGATGACGCTGGAGCGCGTGGCCGCAGGGGTGGGGGGTGTGGGGTTCATGTACGCCTGGCAGGCTGGGGGCGCGTGGAGTGTAGGGCGACACGCGCCCGGCTCACAAGCGCCTCGTGCATCAGGCCCGGGTTGAAGGGGTGCTCGGCCGTCCGCAGGGTGTCAGCCAGCTCACGCCACCAGGCGGCCAGTGGCGGCAGCGGCACGGCCGTCGGTAGGTCGGCCTGCGCAAAAAAGCGCGGTTCACCGCCCGCACCCACCACCAGAAGGTCGTGACAGACCTTCTGCAAGGCGTCGACTGCCTGGGCCGGCGACCAATCGGCCAGCGCCCCCACCTCGCCACGCGCCAGGGCCTGAGGCAGCGCGGACCACTGGCGGGCGCTCAGGCCGGCCTGAGCCCAGCGAACGGCTTCTTCGGGCCGCCCGCCTGCAGCACGCAGCAGCACCTGGGCATCCGGCTCGGGCATCTGGGCGGACAGCCAGGCCAAGGCCTCGTGAGGCGCGGGCCAGGCCAGGGTGTGGGTCAGACAGCGGCTGCGGATCGTGGGCAAAAGCTGGTGGGCGGCCTCGCTGGCCAGGACGAAGCGCACCTCGCCCACGGGCTCCTCCAGGGTCTTGAGCAGGGCGTTCGCGGCGATATGGTTCATGCGCTCGGCGGGATAGACCAGGACCACCTTGCCCCGCCCGCGTGCGCTGGTGCGCTGGGCGAATTCGACCGCGTCACGCAGGGCGTCGACGCGGATTTCCTTGCTCGGTTTGCGCTTCTTGTCGTCGATGTCTTGTTGCGCCTTCTCGGACAGGGGCCAGCCCAGCGCCATCATGGCGGTCTCGGGCATGAGGACGCACAGGTCGGCATGGGTGCGCACCGCGATGGCATGGCAACTCGGGCACTGGCCGCACGCGCCCTGCGCCTGCGGGGCTTCGCACAGCCAAGCCCGGGCCAGCTCGAGGCCCAGTGTGTATTGGCCCAGACCCGAAGGCCCCTGCAGCAGCAAGGCATGACCCGGCTGCGGCACCAGAGCCTGCAACTGAGTCGCGATCCAGGGCGGCAGGCTCACAGCCACCCTCGCCCGGCCACCGCCTCGCGCACCGCGGCCCACACGGTGTCGCGGGTCTGCGCCGCATCGATGCGGGCAAAGCGGCTGGGGTTTTCAAGCACCCGCCGCTGGTAGCCGGCATGCACCTGCTCGAAGAAGGCCTGTGGCTGCGATTCGAACTTATCGGGCACACGCGCGCCGGCCAGGCGCTGGGCGGCGATGGCGGGATCGAGCTCAAACAGCACGGTCAGATCGGGCTGGCGCAGGGGGGCCGAATCGTCCGCCCTGCCCTGCACCATGCGTTCGAGCTGGCCCAGCACCTGCCAATCAAAGCCTCGGCCACCGCCCTGGTAGGCGAAGGTGGCATCCGTGAAGCGGTCGCACAGCACCACATCGCCACGCGCCAGGGCCGGCTCGATCACCTGCTGCAGGTGGTCGCGGCGGGCGGCGAACATCAGCAGGGCCTCGGTGAGGCTGTCCATGGGATCGTTCAGGGCCAGCGCCCGCAGCTTCTCGGCCAGCGGCGTGCCCCCGGGCTCGCGGGTGCACACGACCTGGCGGCCGGTGCGGGTGAAGGCCTCGGCCAGAGCCTGAATGTGCGTGGACTTGCCGGCGCCGTCGATGCCTTCGAAGCTGATGAAAAGTCCGTGGGTCATGGCCGGCGCTGGTAGGTGTTGACGGCCCGATTGTGTTCGTCGAGGGTCTGGCTGAACTGGCTGCTGCCGTCGCCGCGTGCGACGAAATACAGGGCGGGGCTGCTGGCAGGCTGCACCGCGGCGAGCAGCGAGGCCCGGCCCGGCATGGCAATCGGCGTGGGGGGCATGCCCCGACGGGTGTAGGTGTTCCAGGGTGTGTCGGTTTGCAGATCGACGCGCCGCAAGTTGCCATTGAAGGCAGCGCCCATGCCGTAGATCACGGTGGGATCGGTTTGCAGGGGCATGCCGATACGCAGGCGGTTGTTGAACACCGCCGAAATCAGCGGACGGTCCGAACCGCGCCCGGTTTCTTTTTCGATGATGCTGGCCAGGGTCAGTGCGTCGTCGGCCGTGCGCACCATGGCCTGGGGGCTGCGCTGGTTCCAGGCGAGGGCCAGGCGCTTGTCCATGGCGCGCATCGCGCGGCGCAAGACGGCGATGTCGCTGCTGCCCTTGCTGTAGGTGTAGGTGTCGGGGAAGAAGCGACCCTCGGGGTGCTGGTCGGGGCGGCCCAGGGTCTGCATCAGGGCCTCGTCGGACAGCGCGGCGCTGTCTTGGCGCAGGTCCGTCTCCTTGGCCAGCGCGGCACGGAATTGCCGGAACGTCCAGCCCTCGATCAGGCTCACCGCGCCCTGGGCCTGGTCTCCGCGGGCCAGCTTGTCCAGAAGGCGCCAGGGCGTGATGCCCGTCTCCAGCTCGTAGCTACCGGCCTTGATCAGGCGCGCCCGACCCGACAGACGAAACCAGGTGTGCAGCCAGACCGGGTCGACGTCCACGCCGGCGGACTTGACGGTCTGCGCCACCTCGCGGGGCAGGGTGCCGGGCTCGATGGCCAGGTCGATCACCGGCGCGGCCAGGGGCATGGGGCGATGCAGCCACCACGCCACCCCGCCCGCGAGGGCCAGTGTGGCCATCACGAGCAAAAGGGCCAGGGTCAGGAGCAGGCGCCGCACAGGTGAACGGGGAAGTGAGAGGGAAACACTGAACGCAGTGGGGAGAGGTTCCGGCCATGATAATTCAGCGATGACCCACCCTCTGGAAGGCATCGCCCCCCTGCCCCATCTGGGCGTGATCCGCGCGCAGGGCGAAGACGCGGCCTCATTCCTCCACAACCAGCTGACCCAGGATTTCCTGCTCCTGCAGCCCGGTCAGGCGCGCCTGGCCGCTTTCTGTTCGGCCAAGGGGCGCATGCAGGCGAGCTTCGTCGGCCTGACCCTGGCACCGCACGATATCGCGCTCGTCGTGAGCCGCGATCTGCTGGCGCCGACTCTGAAGCGCCTATCCATGTTCGTGCTGCGCGCCAAGGTGAAACTCACCGACGCCAGTGAAGCCTTTGTGCTGCGCGGGCTGGCGGGTCAGGCCGCGATGGCGGGCGGCCCCGCCCTGTCACCCTGGGCGCACACCGAGCATGCCGGCGCGCACCGGGTGGGCCTGTATCCGGCCGACGGCCAGGCCCGCGCGCTGTGGCTTGCGCCCACCGGCACGCCCGAGCCCACCGGGCCCGCACTCGATGCCGCGGTCTGGCAGTGGGGCGAGGTGCGCAGCGGCGTGGCCACTTTGAGCGCGCCGGTGCTCGAGGCCTTCGTGCCGCAGATGCTCAATTACGAATCGGTGGGCGGCGTGAACTTCAAAAAAGGCTGCTACCCCGGCCAGGAAGTGGTGGCCCGCAGCCAGTTTCGCGGCACCCTCAAGCGCCGTGCGACGCTGGCCCACAGCGCGGCGCCTTTGCAGGCCGGCCAGGAGATCTTTCACTCGGACGATCTCTCGCAACCCTGCGGGCTGGTGGCCCAGGCCGCGCCGGCACCCGGCGGCGGCTTTGAAGCCATCGTGTCGCTGCAAACCAGTGCAATGGACGGTGGCACGCTATTCGTGGGCGCAGCCGACGGACCTGCCCTGACCCTGGTGCCCCTGCCCTACCCGCTGCTCGCCGATATCTGATCGGGCGGCTTCAGCGCCCCAGCGGCATCGCCATCTCGATGTGGGGGATGCCCACCTCGTCGAAGGGTTCGCCGCGCGAGATAAAGCCCAGGCGCGCATAGAAGTTCTCGGCGGTGCGCTGGGCGTGCAGCATCAACTCGGTGTCACCGCGTCGGCGGGCCGCGTCGATCAGGGCCTGCATCACCACCTGGCCGGCGCCGCCGCCACGCAGCACCTCGTGCACCGCGACCCGTCCGATCTGGCCCAGGCCCGGGCGGACCTGCAGCAGGCGACCGGTGGCCACCGGCTGTTGCAGGCGGTTGTAGACGACGGCGTGCAAGGCGCTCGCATCGGCCGCGTCCCACTCGAGTTCAGCGGGGATACGCTGCTCCTGGACGAACACCCGGGTGCGGATCGCGCCGGCGTCGGCGCTCAATTCGTTCCAGCTGCCCGTGCGGGCGTGCAGCATGGTCTGCCCCGCCTCGAAGCCGGTGAGGATCTCGCGCAGCGCGGGGGGCACGGGGCGTGAGGTCTGCGTAGCGGGGTCGGCGAACACGTACAGCAACTCGCCGCCGATCAAGAGTTGGTCACCGCGAAAGATGGCGCATTCGAACCCCATCGAGCTGTTGCCGATACGGGCGCAGCGCAAAGCCACATCCAGGCGTTCGTCCATGCGCGCCGAGGCGAAGTATTCGACGGTGGCTTTCTTCACATACAGGTCACCGCCCAATTGGTGCATGGCCTCTCCGTAAGGCAGGCCCAGCATGCGCCAGTAATCGGCCACCGCGGTGTCGAAGTACATGAGGTAGTGGCCGTTGAAGACGATCTTTTGGATGTCCACTTCCACCCAGCGCACCCGCAGGCGGTGGAAGAAGCGGAAATCGGCACGCGTGTGGGGCATGGTGGGGGCCTTCAGGGTCTCAGGGCATTTCGCAGGGCGCGGGCGGCATCGGCATGGGCCTGGCGTGCTTGGGGAATGACACGGCCCATCTTGATGAACTCGTGGACGACGCCGTGGTAGATCTCCAGATCCACCGCGACCCCCGCGGCCCGCAGTTTATCGGCGTAGGCCAAGCCCTCGTCGACCAGCGGGTCGCATTCGGCCAAGCCCACCCAGGCCGGCGCCACGCCGTCCACGTCGGGGGCGTTCAGCGGCGCGAAGCGCCAGTCGTCGCGATCGGGCAGGTCGATGTACTGGGCGAAGAAGTAGTCGATCAGCGTGGCATCTAGCAGCAGGCCTTCGCGATAGTGCTGGTGGGACGGCAGGTCCTGGCGGGCGGCGCAGCCGGGGTAGATCAGAAGCTGCAAGGCCAGGGGCAGGCCCACGTCGCGCGCCAGAATGGCGCACACCGCCGCCAGCGTGCCGCCCGCGCTGTCGCCCCCGACCGCGATGCGGCGCGGGTCCAGCCCCCGCGCCTGCCCGTGTGCCGCCAGATGCTGCAAGGCGTCCCAGGCATCGTGGACGGCGGTGGGAAAGCGGTGCTCGGGCGCGAGCCGGTACTCCAGAGATACCACTGCGCAGCCACTCAGACGGGCCAGCTCGCGGCACAGCGTGTCGTGCGTGGCGATGCTGCCGATGGTGAAGCCGCCGCCGTGCAGGTACAAGAGCCACGGCAATGGGCCGCTGCCCTCCGTGTCCGCATACAAACGTGCCGGCAGCGGGTGGCCGTCGCGCGCGGGCACCGTGAAGTCTTCCACCCGACGCAGCGTGGCACGCGGTACCTCGAGCACGCCGGCCGCCGCTTCGTAGGCGACGCGGGCCTGCGCCGGCGCGAGGGTGTGCAGGGGCGGCGCGGACACACGGGCCCTGCGCTCGAGCACGGCGCGCATGGCGGGCGTCAATCGCGGGTGGGGCATGGGTGTGGGCGAGCGATGGGACGGCCAGATGATGCGGGCCGACAGGTGTCAGGTCGCACGGGGCGTCAGCCAGCGTGCGAGCAGGCGCCGGCCCGCGGCGCGCACCGGCCGCTCAAACGCACGCTCGCTGGCGGCGGCGAGCCCGCAGGACAGCGCCACCCCCACGACCAGAACCGCCAGCCTCAGCGTCATCGGCAGCGCCTCGACCGCAGTCGGCGTCAAGGCTTGTAGCACGAACCACGCGAAGCCGAAGAACAACATCGGGTGCAGCAGGTAGGTGCCATAGGTGATGTCCCCCAGCCACTGGGCGACGGGCCGCGCGCGAGGCCCCACGACCACCTGGCCGCTGACCCAGACCACGGCCACGCAAGCCAGAGGCAGTACGACGCCGCGCCATCCGATCAACTCTCCGCCCGACACGGACGGCGCGAGGGCGATCAGCAAGACGGCGATGAACACCCAGGTGACCGCGCCTGCGCGCTGAGGCAAGGCGTGTGTGCGCTGGCGCCGCGCGTGACCGATCAGGCAACCCGCGAAGAAATACGCTGCGAAGGCCGGCACCTGGTGGTAGGCGTGGGTCGCTGCAGCCAGGCCCAGATCGCCCACCGTGCGGTCGATCCATGTCCATTGCAAGGCCACCAGCGCGAGCAGCAGGCACAGGCGCGCCGCTGCATGCGGCAGCACCCGCACCAGCAGCGGCATCGCCAGGTAGAACATGAACTCGATCCCCAGCGACCAACCGCCGATGGCCAGCGCGGTCACGGCGGGCGTGAAGGCACCAAAGAGGAAAGTGGCGTTAAAGGCCAGAAGCTCGAAGCCGCCGGGCACCCACTGCCCATTGCGCGCCGCCAGCATGACCAGAAACAGCGCGCACACCGCGATGTACAGGGGCGCCAGCCGCAGCCAACGCACCGCCAGAAAAGCGGCGAACCCGCGCAGGCTGCCAATCGCCTGCGCGTCGTACACATAGGCCAAGCTGGCGCCCGAGAGAATGAAAAACAAATAGACGCCGTAGGTGCCCAGGGTGGAGACGGTAGCGAGGTCCTGCCAGTACATCAGGTGATAGACCATCACCGACAGCGCGCACAGCCCGCGCAGAATGTCCCAGCCCAGGACGCGATCGTGCCCGCTCACAGCGCCTCAACGCGGCCCGGATCCGGTCGCTCTAGCCAGCGCGCGAATTCTTCGGCCAGTTGCTGGCTGGCCGCTACCGCTTGGTTCCAGACCTGCGCGCGGGCGGCCACGTCATTGCCATAGCGGGTGAAGTCGGTGCGATCGGGCAGCTTGGCGTTGGGCAGGCGCGCCACCCACGCGGGGTCGGGCGCGACCACCAACAT
>JBIKUT010000107.1:0-6908 GCA_044347465.1 Ramlibacter sp. | reverse complement strand
GGGTGATCGAATACAGTTACGATCTCAATGGCGTGATGTTGGCACCTACCAACTCCTTGCCGAGCCCCTTTCTCAGCGTAGGTCTGCTACCTGGATCGACCGACAAGTTAGTTTCGGGTGACGAAAGTCTTGTCGACCTCAACGGCAATCCAATTCGGCTGATGCCCGAGGTCTATCTCAAGCAGCCTTGATGCGTGCCTCAGGCCCCCGGGGCAAGTCTTTCATTACCCCACCCGCGGCGCCCGAATCGCGTTCTTCGGACGGAACGCCTTGCACACGGTGTCGTCCGTTTCCAGATAAGGCCCGCCGATCAGGTCGATGCAATACGGCACGGCCGCAAAGATCCCCGACACCAGCGACTGTCCCTGGGCATCCTTCAGACCCTCCAGCGTCTCCTGAATGGACTTGGGTTGCCCCGGTAGGTTGATGATCAAGGTCTGGCCCCGGATCACCGCCACCTGCCGCGACAAGATGGCGGTGGGCACGAACTTCAGGCTGATCTGGCGCATCTGCTCGCCAAAGCCCGGCATCTCGCGGTCGGCCACAGCCAGCGTCGCTTCGGGCGTCACATCGCGCGGCGCAGGGCCGGTGCCGCCCGTGGTCAGGACCAGCGCGCAGCCTGCATCCACCAATTCAATCAGCGTGGCGCGGATGCGATCGGGTTCGTCGGGGATCAGTCGGGGCTCGAAGGTGAGCGGGTTGCGCAAGGCGCGCGTGAGCCAGTCCTGGAGCGCTGGCAGTCCCTTGTCTTCGTAGACACCCGACGAGGCGCGGTCGCTGATCGACACGATGCCGATGCGGACGCTGTCGTGCGCGGGCAGGGGTTCAGTCATGGTCTTCGTCCTTGGAAGTCGCGGGTTCGGATCCATCGGCCGCCGCGAGTTGCTCGCGCACCAACTGAAAGATCTCTCGGTAAGCCCGGCCCTGGCGCGGCGCCAGCCCGCGCGAGACGGCGTCGGCATCCGGCGCAGGCCGGTCCTTGCGCGCCTGGCGCACCAGCGATCGCAGCTGCTGGCCGTCGGTGTCGGGGTAGTGCGTGAGCCACTCGCCCACCGCCTCGTCGCGCGCGATCAGGTCGTCGCGCCAGCGCTCGGCTTCGTGCAGGGCTAGGGTCTCGCGGGCCGAGCCGCCGTGCTGGGCGGCCAGGGCGTCGCGGATCGCCTCCAAGGTGGCCTCGTCCAGGCCCCGCATCAGCTTGCCCACGAACTGCATCTGACGGCGCTTGCCCTCGAAGTTCGTGATGCGGCCCGCCTCAGCCAGGGCATCGACCAGCTTCTCGGACAAGTCCAGGCCGGCCAGCAGGTCGCCGCGCAGGGTGACCAGCGATTCGCCCAGCTTTTGCAGCTCGGCGCTCTCGCGCTTGAGGTCGGTGCGGCTGACGTCCGTGCCTTTGAGTTCGGCCTTGAGCTGCAAGTCCAGCTCGCTGCCCTCGGCAACGAACTGGCCGCGCACGAAGTAGCCTTTTTTGGGTTTGCGTGACATGGTGGGAATGGGGGGGGCGGACAACGCCGCACGGGGGGCGCAAGTATCATAGCCCCGCCATGAATACACCCGCCTCCAGCCTCCCCGCCCGCACCGACAGCGGCTTTGCCTACACCCGCTCCTATTTCGAGAACCTGGTCGACATGGCCCTGGCCCATGCGAAAAAGCTCGGGGCCACCGACGCTGGCGCCGAGGCCTCCGAGGGCTGCGGCCTGAGCGTGTCGGTGCGCAAGGGCGAACTCGAAAACGTCGAGCGCAATCGCGACAAGTCCCTGGGCATCACCGTGTATGTCGGACAGCGCCGTGGCAATGCCAGCACTTCCGATTTTTCTGAGGCCGCGATTCGCCAGACCGTGCAGGCCGCCTACGACATCGCCCGCTTCACCGCCGAGGACCCGGTGGCCGGCTTGCCCGACGCCACCGACATCGCGGGGGCCCACGAGCAGCCCGAGTTGGACCTGTTTCACCCCTGGACGCTCGATAGCGAGCAGGCCGCCCAGATGGCTCTGGCCTGCGAGGCGGCAGCCCTCAAGACCAGCCGCAAGATCACCAACAGCGAAGGCGCGGGCGTGTCCGCGCAGCAAAGCCATTTCTTCAGCGCCCACACCCGGGGGTTTCGCGGCGGTTATGCCACCTCGCGTCACTCGATGTCGGTAGCACCCATCGCGGGCCGCGGCGACAACATGCAGCGCGACGCCTGGTACACCTCGATGCGTCGCGCGCAAGATCTCGCCTCGCCTGAGGCCGTGGGCCGCTATGCCGCCGAGCGCGCGCTCTCGCGCCTGAACGCGCGCAAGATCTCCACCCGCGAATGCCCCGTGCTGTTTGAGTCGCCGCTGGCGGCGGGTCTGCTGGGGTCTTTTGTGCAGGCCACCAGCGGTGGGTTGATGTACCGTCGTAGCACCTTCTTGCTCGATTGCCTGGGCAAGAAGGTATTTCCCAAGCACATTGATTTGCATGAAGACCCGCATGTGGCGCGTGGCAAGGGCAGCGCGCCGTTTGACGAAGAGGGCGTGCGCACCACCGCGCGCAAGGTGGTCGATGCGGGCCAGGTGGGGGGCTATTTCTTGTCCACCTATTCGGCGCGCAAATTGGGCATGAAGACCACCGGCAACGCCGGCGGCTCGCACAACCTGACCCTCACCTCGCGTCTGACACAGCCCGGCGACGACCTCGATGCCATGCTGCGCAAGCTGGGCACGGGCCTGTTCGTGATCGAGCTGATGGGGCAGGGCGTGAACTACGTCACCGGCGACTACTCGCGCGGGGCCAGTGGCTTCTGGGTCGAGAAGGGCCGGATCGCCTACCCGGTGGAGGAGATCACCATCGCCGGCAACCTCAAGGACATGTTCCTGGGCCTGGAGGCCCTGGGCGCCGACACCTACAACTACGGTGCCAAGACCGTGGGCTCGATCCTGATCAACCGGATGAAGGTGGCGGGGAGTTAAGGCCCCGCATTGAACCCCTTAACCGGCGAGCGCGGCTTTGACCGCGGCGGACACCTGGCCCATATCGGCCTTGCCCGCCAGGCGCGCCTTGACCGCGCCCATCACCTTGCCCATGTCGCCGGGCCCCGAGGCGCCCAGTTCCGCCACGATGGCGCGCACCTCGGCGGCTACTTCGTCGGCCGACAGGCGCGCCGGCAGGTAAACCTGCAGCACCGCCATCTCGGCGGCTTCCTTGTCGGCCAGGTCTTGGCGAGCGGCCTTCTGGAAGGCCTCGATGCTGTCCTTGCGCTGCTTGATCAGTTTGTCGACGATGGCGATGACCCCGGTGTCATCGAGCTCCACGCGATCGTCCACTTCCTTTTGCTTGATGGCGGCGGTGAGCATGCGGATGGCGCCCAGGCGCTCGCTGTCCTTGGCGCGCATGGCGGCCTTCATGTCGTCGGTGATGCGTTCTTTCAGGGACATGGTGGGGGTCCTCTCAGGAATAGGTCGTCGTTAAAAGTCAAAAGCCCGCATGGGATTTCCCAGGCGGGCTTGGAGTCGTGCGGCCTGGCGGCGCGCAGCGGCCGTGGGAAGCTTAGTACAGCTTCTTGGGCAGCTGCATGCTGCGCACGCGCTTGTAGTGGCGCTTGACGGCCGCGGCCTTCTTGCGCTTGCGCTCGGCGGTGGGCTTCTCGTAGAACTCGCGGGCGCGCAGCTCGGTCAGCAGGCCCAGTTTCTCGATGGTGCGCTTGAAGCGGCGCAGGGCCACGTCGAACGGCTCGTTTTCTTTGACACGGATGGTCGTCATGCGATTTTTTAAATCCAATTTGGGTGCTGCAAGAAGATCGGGCTTGCAGCGGGGTGCCCCGGCTGTGGAGTGGATCAGGCCGCCGGGGGTTTGCCAGCAAAGCCGCAGATTATAGCCTCCTCGGGCGAGGGGGCAAGCGGCCCCCCGGGGAGGCTAATCCAGGGCCGGGGCCAGACGGCCCGCCCGCTGGGCCAGCCCCTGGGCGCAGGCCCAGCCGCTGGACCAGGCCCATTGGAAGTTGTAGCCCCCCAGCCAGCCCGTGATGTCCACCACCTCCCCAATGAAATACAGGCCCGGCTGGGTCGATTCCAGGGTCTGCTGGGACAGGGCGCGGGTGTCGACCCCGCCGGCCGTGACTTCGGCCTTTTTGTAGCCCTCGGTGCCGGTGGGCAGCAGCGCCCAGGCCGACAGGCGCGCCGCCAGATCCGCCAGGGCCTTGTCCGAGGCCTCGTTGACCGGGCGCTGCCAGGCGGCCTCCTGCTGCGTCCAGGCGTCGGCCAGGCGCGCCGGCACATGGGCCGCCAGCTCGTTGGCGATGCGTTTGCGTGAGGTGGTCTTGGCCTGTAGCAGCGCCTCCTGCAAGGCGGCGCCCGGCGCCAGATCCAGCCGCACGGGGGTGCCTGGCTGCCAGTAGCTGGAGATCTGCAGCACCGCGGGCCCGGACAGTCCGCGGTGCGTGAACAGCAGGTCTTCGTCGAAGGCCATCAGCGTTTTTTTGGTGCCGGTTTCGATGCGCACCGGCAGCGACAGACCCGCCAGCTGCGCGTAGGGCGCCCAGGCCTGACCGTCGAAGGTCAGGGGCACCAGCGCGGGCCGGGGCTCGACCACCCGTAAGCCGAATTGGCGGGCGATGCGGTAGCCAAAGTCCGTCGCGCCAATCGGGGCGATGGACAGGCCGCCGGTAGCGATCACCAGTTGCCCCGCCTGGACGGTGCCGCGGTCGGTGTCGATTGCATAGCCATCTCCCGAGGTGCGCACGGCCTGCACGGCGCAGGGCTGCCAGCGTTGCACGCCCCCCGCCTCGCATTCGGCCAGCAGCATGCGGATGAAATCCTCCGAGGAGCGGTCGCCAAACAGCTGGCCCTTGTGCTTCTCGTGAAAAGGGAT
Source organism: Ramlibacter sp. (assembly GCA_044347465.1). Taxonomy (GTDB): domain Bacteria; phylum Pseudomonadota; class Gammaproteobacteria; order Burkholderiales; family Burkholderiaceae_C; genus Ramlibacter. Next base: position 2,081 of record JBIKUT010000107.1, on the reverse strand, counting down.
CTGGTGGCGACTGACCAGGTCAATGAAGTCTTGCGCGGTGTAGCGAGACAGCGCAGAGCGGCAAAACTGCGGGTTCTCGCCCAGGAAATGCCGATGCGGCGCGCGCGGATCCAGCTCGCGGTTGGTGAAGTTGCAGCGGCCGCCGCCGGCGATGCGCACCTTCTCGGCCACCTTGGCCGCATGGTCGATCACCAGCACCTTCAGCCCCAGCTGGCCGGCCACGCCAGCGCAGAACAGACCGGCGGCGCCGGCACCGATGATGACGGCGTCAAAGGAGGGCATGGGCGGGCAGTGTAAGCCGCAGGTGCCGCGCCAGAGCCGCAGGCGCGTTGGGGACGCGCCTTCAGCCCGCGTGCCGCTGTTGCCGCTGCGGGTGGGCCGCAGCGGCTACGCCCGCCATCACATCGCCCACCACGATCACCGCGGGACTGCCCATGCCCTCGCGCACCAGCGTGGCGGCCAGCGCGCCCAGGGTCGTGCCCACATGGCGTTGCTGGGGCAAGCTGGCGTGTTGGATAACGGCGGCGGGTGTGTGGGCGGGCAGACCTTGCAGCAGGCTTTGTGCGATGGCGTCGATGCCGCTCACGCCCATGTAGATCACCAGCGTGAGCCTGGCATCGCGCGCCGTTGCGGCCAGCTGCGCCCAATCGGGGCCGGCGTCACCCGGGCGGGCATGGCCGGTGACGAACACCACGCCATGCGCATGGTCACGGTGCGTGAGCGGCACGCCCAGCGAGGTGACCGCGGCCAGGCCGGCGGTGATGCCGTTGATCACGTGCACTTTGAGGCCCGCGGCCTGCAGGTGCTCGACCTCTTCGCCACCGCGCCCGAAGATGAAGGGATCGCCCCCCTTGAGTCGCACCACCGTCTCGCCCTCGCGGGCGGCGGTGACCATCAGCTTTTCGATGAAGGCCTGCGGCGTACTTTTGCAGCCGCCTCGTTTGCCCACGTGCACGATGCGCGCGTCCGCCGGGGCCAGGGCCACGATCTCGTCGCTGACCAAGTCGTCGACGAACAGCACGCTGGCAGCGCCGATGGCGCGCGCGGCCTTGAGCGTGAGCAGCTCGGGATCTCCCGGGCCAGCCCCCACCAGGGTGACGGTGCCGGGGCGGGGGAGGGAAGGCGGACGGTTCATGGTGATGGGGTCCATCGACAAGTTCACGAGGGCACAGCGGATGCAGTGAGTGGCACGATTCTCAAATACCTCTCATGACTTTCAGCGATAAGCTCATTCACGCGCGCGCCGGCGGATCGCGAACTCGCCCCCCCTACACTCGGGGCATGTGGGTGTTGGGCATTGAATCTTCGTGTGATGAAACCGGCGTCGCCTTGGTGCGCGCCGAGGGGTCGGGGCTGCCGGGCCTGGCGGCGCACGCTCTGTACAGCCAGGTCAGCATGCACGCCGCCTATGGCGGTGTGGTGCCCGAGCTGGCCAGCCGCGACCACATTCGGCGCATCTTGCCGCTGACTGACCAGGTGATGGCGCGCGCCGACTGCACCCTGGCCCAGGTCGATGTGGTGGCCTACACCCGCGGGCCCGGCCTGGCCGGTGCCTTGCTCGTGGGCGCTGGCGTGGCTTGCGCCCTCGGCGCCGCCCTGGGCAAGCCGGTGATCGGGGTTCACCACCTGGAGGGGCATCTGCTGTCGCCGTTTCTCAGCGACGACGCGCCCGAGTTTCCTTTCGTGGCCTTGCTGGTCTCAGGCGGCCACACGCAGTTGATGCGGGTCGATGGCGTGGGCCGCTACGCGCTCCTGGGCGAGACCATCGACGATGCCGCGGGCGAGGCCTTCGACAAATCCGCCAAGTTGCTGGGGCTGGGGTATCCGGGCGGGCCCGCGCTGTCGCGCCTGGCCCAAGACGGCGATGCGCAGGCCTTCAAGCTGCCGCGGCCGCTGCTGCATAGCGGCGATCTGGATTTTTCTTTCGCGGGGCTGAAGACCGCGGTGCTCACGCAATGCAAGAAGCTGGGCGATGCCTTGCCCGATCGCCGCGCCGACCTCGCCGCGTCCACCGAGGCGGCGATCGTCGAGGTGCTGGTGAAGAAATCCGTTGCGGCACTGGACGACACGGGCCTGACCCG
>JBIKUT010000106.1:0-6914 GCA_044347465.1 Ramlibacter sp. | reverse complement strand
TCCACCCCACGTGGCGTGACCCGCATCGATGTGCGCTCGGGCCTGCAGATGATGGCGGCCTGCGAAGCCGCGGCCGCCCAAGCCGATGTCTTCGTGGCCACAGCCGCCGTGGCGGATTGGCGCCCCGCCCAGGCCAGTGACCACAAGATCAAGAAAGACGGATCGGGCCAGCCGCCCGCCCTGAACTTCGTCGAGAACCCCGACATCCTCGCGACCTTGGCCCAGGGCGCGCGCGCCCGCGCAGGCGACCTGTATTGCGTAGGCTTTGCCGCCGAAAGCCATGACCTGGTGGCCAACGCGCAGGCCAAGCGCGCGCGCAAGGGCGTGCCGCTGCTCGTGGGCAATATCGGCCCCGCCACCTTCGGCCAGGACGACAACCAGCTGCTGCTGGTCGACGCCGCTGGCACCCGCGAACTGCCTCGCGCCTCCAAGCTCACGCTGGCCCGCCAGCTCGTGGCGGAGATTGCACAACGCGTCTCGCGTTGAACCTGCACCCGCAAGAACCCATGAACGTCGACATCAAAATCCTTGATCCCCGTCTGGTGGACCAAATGCCCGCCTACGCCACGCCCGGCAGCGCCGGCCTGGACCTGCGTGCCTGCCTGGACGCCCCGCTCACGCTGGCGCCCAACGCCTGGCAGCTGGTGCCCACCGGCATGGCCATGTGGCTCAAGGACCCGGCTTATGCCGCCCTGATCCTTCCGCGCTCGGGCCTGGGCCACAAGCACGGCATCGTCCTGGGCAATTTGGTGGGCCTGATCGACAGCGACTACCAAGGGCAGCTGATGGTCAGTTGCTGGAACCGCAGTGAGGTCGCCTTCACCCTGCAGCCCATGGAGCGACTGGCGCAATTGGTGATCGTGCCGGTGGTGCAGGCGCAGTTCAACGTGGTGACCGAGTTCCCCGCCACCGAACGGGGCGAGGGCGGCTACGGGTCGACCGGCAAGGCCTGACGGCCCGCGACGCGACTTTCCTACGCGCGGGCGCGGCCCGCACCGCCGCGTCATGCGGGGGGCGGCCTGTTCAATCCTGAGGATTCCCACTCCCAGGAGAACCCCATGCGCCCGATGTTCCGATTCCTTCCATGGGCCTGCACCGCAGGCCTGGCCTTAGGCTTGGCGGGCTGCGCGGGCGGCCCCACGACGTCCGCGGGGGGGTACCCCGCAACGGTGCGCGCCAGCGCGCCGATGTCCCTGGAGTTCGGGCGCATCACCAGCATCGAGTACGTGCCAGCGGGAGCCGCCGCCGTCGGCCAAACCAATGTGATCGGCGCAGTGGTGGGGGGCGCGGTCGGCGCGGTGCTAGGCCGGCAGATCGGCGGCGGCAGCGGGCGCGATGCGGCCACTGTGCTCGGTGGCGTGGTCGGCGCGGTGGTGGGCAGCCAGATGGGGCGCGAGCAACCGATCACGGCGACCACCTCGCCCACGTACCGGGTCTCGGTGCTGATCGACCAGGGGGTGAGCCTTACCTATGAAGTGCCGGCGACCGGCGAGTTGCAGGTGGGCGATCAGGTGCGGATCGAGAACAACGTGATCTACCGACTCTGAGGTCGAAGGCCGGCGACGTCAGTGGATGCTGTCGCTGCCGGGGGCCTGCGGCTGGATGCGAAAGAAGCCCGCGCCGGCGCTGCGTCGCTCGATCTCTTCGTCGGTGGCTTCGCGCACACCCCGCACCGTGAGCGACAGGCGCAGCGCGATGCCGGCCAAGGGATGGTTGGCATCGAGCACCACATGCTCGGGGTAGATCTCGGTGACCGCGTAGAGCGCGCCGCTCGGGCCTTGCGAGGTGGCGTCCGCCGGGAGCGTCTCGAAGCTCATGCCCTCTTCGAGCTCGGGTGGGAAGATCGCGCGCGGCTCGAGAAACACGAGGCTCTCGTCATAGTCGCCGAAAGCCTCCTCGGGCTCCAGATGCAGATCCAGCTGCGCCCCGGTCTGATGGCCCTGCAGGGCCTCCTCGATGCGGGCCAGCAGGTCATCGCCCCCGACCAGGAATTCGACCGGTGCCTCGAGTTCGTCCAGGGTTTCGCCCAGCGTGTCCTTGAGCGTCCAGGTCAGCGCCACGACGCAGGGTTGGGAAATGTCCATAGGCGAGAATTGTCGCAGCTTGAGCCCCCCGACCATGCACATCGACCAACCCCTGACCCTTCTGGGCGGCCTGACCCCCGCGCAGTTCATGAAACGTCACTGGCAACGCAAGCCCTTGCTGGTGCGCGGCGCGGTGCCAGGCATGCAGGCGCTGGTGCCGGCCGCACGCCTGTTTGAGCTGGCCGCACGCGACGACGTGGAATCGCGCTTGGTGGTTCAGGACCGCGGTGGCTGGACGCTGCGCCAGGGGCCACTGGCGCGCCGTGCGATTCCGCCGGCCAAGCGGGTGGGCTGGACGCTGCTGGTGCAGGGCATGGACTTGCACGACGCCGGCGTGCACGCCTTGCTGCAAGGCTTTCGTTTCGTGCCCGAGGCCCGTCTGGACGATCTCATGATCAGCCACGCCAGCGACGGTGGCGGGGTCGGGCCGCATTTCGACAGCTACGACGTGTTCCTGCTGCAGGCGCAGGGTCGCCGCCGCTGGCGCATTGGCCGCCAGAAAGACCTCACGCTGCAGCCCGATGTGCCGCTGAAGATCCTGGCCCATTTCGAGCCCGAGCAGGAGTTCGTCCTCGAGCCCGGCGACATGTTGTATCTGCCCCCGCGCTATGCCCACGACGGCATCGCCGAAGGCGAATGCCAGACCTATTCCATCGGCTTTCGCGCGCCACGACAGGGCCAACTGGCGCGCGACCTGCTGTCCCAACTGGCCGAGGATGCGCAGGACACGGTCTCCGACGTTCTGTATCAGGACCGGGGTCAGCCAGCCACGACCACGCCTGGCGCCATTCCCTCGGCCCTGCAGGCCTACGCCCATGAGGCTGTGGCGGCCGCCCTGCGCCAGCGCGACGCCCTAGACCGTGCGTTGGGTGAATCGCTGACCGAACCGAAGTCGACGGTCTGGTTCGAGCGCCAGCGGGTGCCTCGCGTGCTGCGAGCCGTGGTGCTGGATGCGCGTACGCGCATGTTGTATGACAAACGGCATATCTTCATGAACGGTGAGAGCTGGCGTGCCGCCGGGTGCGATGCGACCCTCATGCGGCGTTTAGCGGACCAGCGCCGACTGCAGGCGGCCGACCTTGCAGGGGCCAGCGACGCCGCCCGCGACCTGTTGCGGCAGTGGTACGAAGCCGGGTGGTTGCATGCCCTGAAAAGCAAGAATGTGCAAGCTGGTTAACCTGTGCCTATAATCGCAGGCTGAGCGCGGGAGAGCTCGAGTCCTCCCTGTTCATTCAGTCGGTTGCCTGGGCAACTGATCGTTTTTCCGGAAAACCGTTTACAACTCAAGGAACCCGAAATGAAGAAAACCCTCGTCCTGGCCTCCCTGTTCGCCGTCATCGGTCTGGCCGCTTGCGGCAAGAAGGAAGCCCCGCCCGCTCCGGCCGCTGCGCCCGCCCCGGCCGCTGCTCCTGCCGCTGCTCCCGCTTCGGACGCCGCTTCCGCTCCCGCCGCTGCCGCTTCCAGCGCCGCTCCGGCCAGCGCCGCCAAGTAATCGGTTTTCCGATTCCCTTGAAAAAGCCGCCCTCGGGCGGCTTTTTTCATGGTCTTTCAGGCATCCAGCCAGCGCGTACCACGTGTGGCGTTCGCCACCTCGATATCGTGCGCAGCGCAGCCCATGGCGGCTGCCAATGCCGTGCGCGCCAAGGTGGGGTGGTTGTTGGTCTTGCTCAGGTGCGCGGCCACCACCTGCTGCAGACCTGTGGGCGCCAGGCGCATCGCGGTGTCAGCGGCGACCCGATTGGCCAGATGGCCCCAGTCACCGCCCACGCGTCGCTTCAGGAAATGCGGGTAGGGGCCGTTGGCCAGCATGTCGCTGTCGTGGTTGCATTCGAGCAGCAGCGAGCGACAACCCGCCAGATGCGACAGGACATGGGCCGTCACATGGCCCAGGTCGGTCAGGATGCCCAGTCGCGTTGCGCCATCACTGCAATGCAGCTGCAGCGGCTCGCGCGCGTCGTGCGGCACGGTGTAGGGATGCAGCTGCAGGTCGCCCACCGTGATCGACTCCCCGTCCTGCGTGATCTGCAGCAGGCCCTCGAAGTCGGGCTCGCCGATGGCGGCGTAAGTGCCTGCACTCATCCAGATCGGAATCCGTTGACGCAGCGCCAAGGCGCGGGCCGAGCCGATGTGGTCGGCGTGTTCGTGGGTGATGAACAGAGCGTCGAGCTGATCGGGCAGCAGGCCGGCCTCGCCTAGACGCCGGGTGAGGTCGCGCACGCCCAGGCCGCAATCGACCAGCAGGTGGGTGACGGTGGTGCCGTCGCGCGCCTGGACCAGGGTGGCGTTGCCCGAGCTGCCGCTGCCCAGGCTCTTGAATCGCAGCACGCGCGGCCGGAGCGAGGCTTTACTTGAGGTCGTCTGCCAGCACTTGCACGATGCGTTGCGCGGTGGCCGACGACTCGACCTCGCCCGCTGCATTGAGCACCGAGACGGTGGTGGACGCGCCTTCGCTGCGCAGCGTGATGCGGAACTTCAGCGGTGCTGCGGGCTTCTCGGAGCCGCTGAACAGCCTGGAGAAGAAGCCCTTTTCTTTCTTGTCGCTCGTGGGCTCCACATAGCGCACAAAGTAGATGCCTTGCGCGCGGTCGCGGTCTTCGACGGTGAAGCCGGTGCGGTCAAGCGACAGGCCCACGCGGCGCCAGGCGCGATCAAAGCCTTCGTCAATCTCGACCACCGGCGTGTTGCCCACCTTGCTGGCCCGTGCAACGGGCTTGGCGGGCGCGCCGGCTGCAGCGACGGCCTTGGCCTGTTCCTGCGAGACGCCCAGTTTGATCATCATCCGACGCAGGAACTCGGTCTCGAGCTCAGGGTCCGCAGGGCGCGGTTGCCAGGCGGTGCTGGACTCTGAGCGGTTCACGTTGTCGCCACGGGTGTAGACCTCGATCATGCCGCGGTGGGTGACGTAGACCTCGGTGCCTCCCGAGGCCGTACGCTCCAGGCGAGTACGGAAGCGATCACGCTCAGCGGTCGAATACAAAGAATCAAACAGGCGACCCAGCGCAGAGCGAATCATGTCCTGCGGAATCTTGGCGCGGTTTTCCGCCCAGTCGGTTTCCATGATGCCCAGCTCGGCTTGGTCCGTGGTGAGCAGGAAGCCGTTCTCCTGCCAGAACTCGCGCAGCGGCCCCCACACCTGGTCGGCCGGGCGGTTGACCACCAGCCAGCGCTGATTGCCCACGCGCTCGATGCGCACATCGCCGACCGCGAGACTGGCGGTGGGCACGCCGGCCCCGACGCGGGTGGCCTGCTGGCTGCTGGCCGTCACCGGCGCACCGGGCAGGGCGTAGCGGGTGTCGCGCGCGAGCTGGGTCAGGTCGGGGGGAACATCCAGCGAGGGGGCTTTGCCGGCGCTCTTGTAGTCGATCTTGTCGCCCTGGAGGACGGAGCAGCCAGACAGCAGGAGGGCAAGCGCCAGCAGAGGCAGGGAGGGGATGGGCTTCATAGCGGAGGGGTTCCTACGGTCGCACAGGCGTGTGTTAGCGCAGCACGCCGCTGGCGCGCAGCGCGCCTTCGACGGTGGCATGGTGGGCGGGCGACAGCGGTGTCAGAGGCAGACGCAGCGCGCCGCCGCACAGGCCCATGCGGGCCATGGCCCATTTCACGGGGATGGGGTTGGCCTCGACAAACAGGTGACGGTGCAGCGGCAGCAGCTGCTTTTGAATGGCCATCGCGCCGCGGGCGTCGCCGGCCATCGCGGCCACGCACAGCGCGTGCATTTGGCGCGGCGCCACGTTGGCGGTGACGCTTACATTGCCATGGCCACCGCACAGCATCAGGGCGATGGCGGTGGGGTCGTCGCCGGAGTAGATGGCAAAGCCAGCGCGGGCGTCACGAATCAGCCACTGCGCGCGCTCGATGTTGCCCGTGGCTTCCTTGATGCCGACGATGCCGGGCACTTCGGACAGGCGCAGCACGGTGTCATGCGCCATATCGGCCACGGTGCGACCGGGCACGTTGTACAGAACGATGGGCAGGTCGCCGGTGGCCTCGGCGATGGCCTTGAAATGCAGGTACTGGCCCTCTTGGGTGGGCTTGTTGTAGTAGGGGACCACCTGCAGCTGGCAGTCGGCGCCGACCTCGCGCGCGTACTGGGCCAGCGAGATGGCCTCGGCGGTGGAATTGGCGCCGCAGCCGGCCATGATGGGCACGCGCTTGCGGGCGTGCTCGACGCTCACGCGGATGATCTCGCGGTGCTCCTCGACGCTGACCGTGGGCGACTCGCCGGTGGTGCCGACGACGCCGATGCAGTCGGTGCCCTCGGCGATGTGCCAGTCGATCAGCTTGCGCAGCCCGGCGTAGTCGACGCTGCCGTCGTCATGCAGGGGGGTGGCGAGGGCGACGATGCTTCCGGTGATCGGGGTCATGGGGCTGGGTGTGAGCCTGGGTAAACGTTGGATTCTAACGATCGACTGCAGCGGTGGCTTTGGAGCGGCCTCCCCGCTGCGGCGGCGGTATTCGTGGCTTGCCGATTGATGACGCCAGGGCTTCAAGGCCAAGGAAAGTGAATTCCAAGGAATTAATAATCGCCCCGCAGTTTTTTTAATGGTCACTTTAATTCGCTTCATGGCGGATATCCCAACCACTCTTTGAACCTACAACCCATGAGCAACGTCGACACCTCGAACCGACTTCCTCCGACTTCGTCTTTTCCCGCCCCTGTGGACCAGTCATTGCAGCCCTCGCTAACACGTACCGCTGTGCAAACCAGCCCAAGCACTCAGAGTCAATCGGGCCACGCCTCTTCCGAAGCGTCCAGGCCTTTGAGCGACATACCCGTTCGCAAGATTTCCCAAGCCGATTCCAGTCGAGTCCAAGACGCAAAGGACGCCG
>JBIKUT010000105.1:0-6963 GCA_044347465.1 Ramlibacter sp. | reverse complement strand
AAATGATCTGTGCGCCCATCTCCTGCAGCGAGCGCGGCGTCACGCCCTTGACCGTGCCATAGGTGCCCACCGGCATGAAGATCGGGGTCTGCACCACGCCGTGGTTCAAGGTCAGCGTGCCGCGGCGCGCGTGGCCTTCGGTCTTGAGGACTTGGAATTCGAGCATGGTCAGTGGGTCTCCTGGCGCGCTAGCAGCATCGCGTCGCCGTAGCTGAAGAAGCGATAGCGTTCTTCGATCGCATGGCGATACAGCGCCATGATCCGGTCATACCCCGCAAACGCACTCACTAGCATCATCAGCGTGGAGCGGGGCAGGTGAAAGTTGGTGATCATCCAGTCCACCACCCGAAAGCCAAACCCCGGTGTGATGAAGATGTTCGTATCGCCCGTGGTCTTACCGCTGGCCGCCCACGATTCCAGCGTACGCACCGTGGTCGTCCCTACCGCCACGATGCGCCCGCCGCGCGCGCGCGCGGCCGCGATGGCCTCTTGTGTGGCCAAGGGCACGTCATACCACTCGCTGTGCATCTGGTGCTCGGCGATGTTCTCGGTCTTGACCGGCTGGAAGGTGCCCGCGCCCACATGCAGGGTCACGCTGGCGCGCTCGATGCCATGCGCCTGCAAATCCGCCAGCACGGCCTCATCAAAGTGCAGGGCCGCCGTCGGGGCGGCTACTGCGCCAGGATGCTTGGCAAACACCGTCTGGTAGCGGCGCTCGTCGTCCGCGGTGTCCGCATGTTCGATGTAGGGGGGCAAGGGCACATGGCCGTGGGCAGACATGAGCGCATGCGGCTCGCCCGAAAAGCGCAGGCGAAACAGCGGCCCGTCCGCCTCGGGCCAGCGCCCGAGCAGGGTGGCCTCGAAGCCGCCGTCCATGCGCAACACCGTGCCCACCGGCGGCTTCTTGCTCACTTTCATGTGGGCCACCACCTCATGATCGGTCAGCACGCGCTCGACCAGCAATTCGAGCTTGCCGCCCGTGGGCTTCTCGCCAAACAGACGCGCCTTGATCACCTGCGTGTCGTTGAATACCAGCAGGTCGCCCGCGCGCAGCAGGCTGGGTAATTCACGAAAGATGCGATCGACGGGTTCGCCGCCACGGCCATCGAGCAGGCGCGAGGCGCTGCGTTCAGCGGCGGGGTGCTGGGCGATCAGCTCGGGGGGCAGGGCGAAATCGAAGTCGCCGACGGTGTAGGTGCGCATGCTTGAGGGCTGGACTGGGCCCGTGCCAAGTAAGGGGTGGAGGACAGGGCAGAATTGTCCCATGCAAGGCAGCAAGCCCCTGTCCGCCCCTCAGAAGGCCCTGCGCAAGCTGGGTCTGGCGCGCGACATCGACCTGGCCCTGCACCTGCCCCTGCGCTATGAGGACGAGACCCGACTGACCCGCCTGCGCGAGGCGCGCGAGGCCGACACCGTCCAAATCGAGGGCACGGTCACCGCCAACGAGATCGCCTACCGCCCGCGCCGCCAGTTGGTGGTCACGCTCGATGACGGCACCGACACCTGCCAGCTGCGTTTCTTCAGCTTCTATCCCGCGCAGCAAAAGGCCCTGGCCGTGGGCACCCGCATCCGCGCCCGCGGCGAATTGCGCGGCGGCTTGTTTGGCTGGCAGATGGTCCATCCGGTGTGCCGCCCCGCCCAGGGCCCGCTGCCCGAGGCGCTCACGCCGGTCTATCCCACCGTGGCCACTTTGCCGCAGACGTATCTGCGCAAGGCGGTCCTCTCGGGCCTGTCACGTGCCGACCTGTCGGACACCTTCCCGTCGGGGCTCGCGGCGCATCTGGGCCAGGATCCCGCCTGGGGCCTGCGCGAGGCGCTGGCGTTTTTGCACCACCCGGGCCCGCGCACGCCCCTGGCCACCTTCGAAGACCGTAGCCACCCCGCCTGGCAGCGACTGAAGGCCGAGGAGCTCCTGGCGCAGCAACTGTCGCAACTTCAAAGCAAGCGCGAACGCGACGTGTTGCGCGCGCCCGCCCTGTCCGCTGCCCCGGGCGGCCTGCACGAACAGCTCCTCGCCGCCTTGCCTTTTGGCCTGACGCGCGCGCAGCACCGCGTGGGCGAAGAAATCGCCCGCGACCTCACCCGCCCTGTCCCCATGCACCGCCTGCTGCAAGGCGATGTGGGCTCGGGCAAGACGGTGGTGGCCGCCCTGGCGGCGGCTGTGGCCATCGACGCGGGCACGCAGTGCGCCCTGATGGCCCCCACCGAAATCCTCGCCGAGCAGCATTTCCGCAAGTTGATCGGATGGCTCGAGCCCCTGCTGGCCCCGCGCGGTTTGCGCGTGGCCTGGCTCACCGGCAGCCAGAAAAAGAAAGAGCGCACCGAAATGCTGGCCCTCATCGCCAGTGGCGAGGCGGCCCTGGTGGTGGGCACCCACGCCGTGATCCAAGAGCAGGTGCAATTCAAAAAGTTGGCGCTGGCCATCATCGACGAACAGCATCGCTTTGGCGTGGCCCAGCGCCTGGCCCTGCGCGAGAAAACGCAGGATGCTGGCCTAGAGCCGCACCTCTTGATGATGTCGGCCACGCCGATTCCGCGCACGCTCGCCATGAGCTACTACGCCGACCTCGATGTCTCAACGATCGACGAACTCCCCCCGGGCCGCACGCCCATCGTCACCAAGGTCATCGCCGACACACGCCGCGACCAGGTGATCGAGCGCATTCGCGTACAGATCGAAAGCGGCCGCCAGGCCTACTGGGTCTGCCCCTTGATCGAGGAGAGCGAGGCGCTGGACCTGACCAATGCCACCGCCACCCACCAGTCCTTGAGTGAAGCCCTGCCCGGCATCCTGGTGGGCCTGCTGCATTCGCGCATGCCGGTGGCCGAGAAAAAGGCGGTGATGTCGCTGTTCGAATCGGGCGAGATGGGGGTGCTGGTGGCCACCACCGTGATCGAGGTGGGCGTGGACGTGCCCAATGCCTCGCTCATGGTGATTGAGCATGCCGAGCGCTTTGGCTTGTCGCAGCTGCACCAGCTGCGCGGGCGGGTCGGTCGCGGCGCCGCCGCGTCGGCCTGCGTGCTGCTCTATGGCGCCGGCGAAAACGGCCGTTTGAGCGACACTGCGCGCGAGCGCCTAAAGGCCATGGCCGAAACCAACGACGGCTTCGAGATCGCCCGCCGCGACCTGGAGATTCGCGGCCCCGGTGAGTTCTTGGGTGCCCGCCAGTCGGGTGCGCCGCTCCTGCGCTTTGCCGATCTCGAGGCCGACCGACCCTTGCTGGAGAAGATCCGCGCCCTGGCCCCGGCGATACTCGATCGCCACCCCGATCTGGCCGAGCGTCACGTCGCTCGCTGGCTCGGAGGAAAATCCGACTACCTCAAGGCCTGAACCCCTCCCCGCGCACATGACCCTCACCGAACTCAAATACATCGTCGCCGTCGCGCGCGAGCGGCATTTCGGCAAGGCGGCGGAGGCCTGCTTCGTCTCGCAGCCCACGCTCTCAGTCGCCATCAAGAAGCTCGAAGACGAACTCGAGGTCAAGCTCTTTGAGCGCAGCGCCAACGAAGTGTCCATCACCCCCCTGGGCGAAGAGATCGTGCGCCAGGCGCAAAGCGTGCTGGAACAGGCAGCCTCCATCAAGGAAATCGCCAAGCGAGGCAAGGACCCGCTCTCCGGCGCTCTGAAGCTGGGCGTGATCTACACCATCGGCCCGTACCTGTTGCCCGATCTGGTGCGCGAGGCCATCGAGCGCACCCCGCAGATGCCGCTGATGCTGCAAGAGAACTTCACTGTGCGCCTGCTGGAGATGCTGCGTACTGGCGAGATCGACTGCGCCATCCTGGCCGAGCCCTTCCCCGACACCGGCCTGGCCCTGGCCCCCTTGTACGACGAGCCCTTCCTGGCTGCCGTACCCAGCGCCCACCCACTCGCTGCGAAGGCCACCATCACCTCGCAGGAACTCAAAAGCGAGACCATGCTGCTGCTTGGCGCCGGTCATTGCATACGCGATCATGTGCTCGAGGTCTGCCCCGAGTTCGCGCGCTTTTCCAGCGACGCCGAGGGCATCCGCAAAAGCTTCGAGGGCTCGTCGCTCGAAACCATCAAGCACATGGTCGCCGCTGGCATGGGCGTCACGCTGGTGCCGCGTTTGTCGGTCAGCGAGGACGCGATGCAGGCCTCGCAGGGCAAGCCTCGCAAGGGCGCCCGCACGTATGTGAAGTACATCCCCTTCGCGCCAGGCGACGTCCCGTACCGACGCGTGGTCTTGGTCTGGCGGCGCAGCTTCACGCGCTACGAGGCCATCGCCGCGCTGCGCAACGCCGTCTATGCCTGCCCGCTGCCCGGCGTCAATCGCCTCTCCTGATGCCTGTCAGACCATGAGGCCGGCCGACACGCCGCCCCCCCCGCAGCCGCCCCGCGCGCGCGAGCGCCTGCGTCTGTACCTGGACCTGATTCGCTGGGACCGGCCGGCCGGCTGGCTCTTGTGCCTGTGGCCCTCGCTCAGTGGCCTGTGGGTGGCCGCGGGCGGCTTTCCGGGCTGGCACCTGCTGGCGGTGTTCGTGCTCGGCACCATCCTGATGCGAAGCGCCGGCTGCTGCATCAACGACGTCGCCGACCGCGACTTCGACCGCCACGTCAAACGCACCGCGCAGCGTCCGGTCACCTCGGGCCGCATCTCGCCGCGCGAGGCCCTGATCGTGGGCGCGGTGCTCGCCCTTGCCGCCTTCGGCCTGGTCCTCACCACCAACGCCGCCACCATCGCCTGGTCCTTCGCGGCCCTGGCCATCGCCGTGGCCTATCCCTATGCCAAGCGCGTGGTGTCCATGCCGCAGGCCGTGCTGGGCGTGGCCTTCAGCTTCGGCATCCCCATGGCCTTTGCCGCGGTGCAGGGGCAGGTCCCGCTACTGGCCTGGGCCTTGCTCGCGGGCAATCTGTTTTGGGTCTTGGCCTACGACACCGAATACGCCATGGTCGATCGTGACGATGACCTGCGCATTGGCATGAAGACCTCGGCCATCACGCTGGGAAGCGCCGACGTTGCAGTGGTCATGGCCTGTTACGCCATCTTCCTGGTGTCATGGGCCTTGTTGCTGGGGCCGCAGCTCGCGCGCGCACCGTGGGTGCTGGCGCTGGTCGCTGCGGGCGTGCAGGCGGTATGGCATTTCACGCTGATTCGCGCTCGCACTCGCGAGGGTTGCTTTCGCGCCTTCGCCTTGAACCACTGGCTGGGGTTCACCGTGTTTCTGGGCGTCGCCGGCGGCTACGCCCTGCGCTGAATCGCTGACCCGCGGGTCTCAGGCCTTGCCGAACTCGTCGCCCAGTTCGCCCGCGCGCCGGTAGGCCGCCTGCATGGCCCTAATGAAGGCCTGCGGCACTTGGTCTTGTTGCATCGCGCTCAGAGCCGCAAAGGTGGTGCCCCCCTTGGAGGTCACACGTTCGCGCAGCACCGCGGGCGGTTCGTCAGAGCGGCGCGCCAGCTCCGAAGCCCCGGCGAAAGTGGCAATCCCCAGGCGCTTGGCCTGCTCGCGCGTGAGGCCCATCTGCGCGCCCGCCTCGATCATGGCCTCGAGAAACAAAAACACATAGGCCGGCCCGGACCCCGACAAGGCGGTCACCGCATCCAGATGCGGCTCGTCGTCCACCCACAGGAACTCGCCAGTCGTGGCGATCACCTGCTCGATGCGTGTGCGGTCTGCGGCCCCGGCCCCGGCGCGCGCGTACAAGGCCGTCATGCCCAGGCCCACCAGCGCCGGGGTGTTGGGCATGGAGCGCACCACCCGTTCGCTTTGCATCCACCCGGCGATGCTGTCCGAGCGGATGCCCGCGGCCACGCTCAGATGCAGTGGCTGCGCCAGGTGCGGTCGCACTTGCAGGGCCGCCTCCTTGAACATCTGGGGCTTCACGGCCCACACCACCAGCGACGCGCGTTGAAGCTGCGGCCCGGGCGTGGCCATGGCCTGCACGCCAAACGATTGCTGCAGGCGCGCGCGCGCTTCCTCAAAGGGCTCCACCACCTCGATGCTTGAGGCCGGCAGGCCCTGCTGGATCAAGCCGCCGATGATGGCGCTGGCCATATTGCCCCCGCCGATAAAGGCCAGGGGTTCTTGCGGGGAGAGACGGGCGCTGTCGGTCATCGCGCGAGTCTATCGCTGCGGCTGGGTCACAATCCCCGCATGCAGCGCGCGCAGTTGTTGGAGAGATTGGCGCAGCCCCATCGGTATGACCTCGCGGTCGTCGGTGGCGGCGCCACCGGGCTGGGCGTCGCCCTGGATGCCGCCGCCCGGGGCCTCTCGGTGGTCCTGCTCGAGTCGCATGATTTCGCTGGCGGCACCTCCTCGCGCGCCACCAAGCTGGTTCACGGCGGCGTGCGCTACTTGGCGCAAGGCAATCTCTCGCTGGTGCGCGAGGCCTTGCACGAACGCACCACCCTGCTTCGCAACGCCCCCCACCTGGCCCAGCCCCTGGCCTTTGTCATGCCGGCCTATCGCTGGTGGGAGCTGCCTTTTTATGGCGTGGGCCTCAAGGCCTATGACGCCCTCGCTGGCGCCGCCGGTCTGGGGCGCACCGAATTTCTCGCGTCAGCCGAAACGCTGCAGGCCCTGCCGACGCTGCGTGCCGACGGTCTCAAGGGCGGCGTGCGCTATTGGGACGGCCAGTTCGACGACGCCCGCCTGGCCCTGGCCCTGGCGCGTACCGCAGCGCGCGAAGGTGCCCTGGTGGTCAATCACTGCGCGGTCACGGGTCTGGTCCATCAGGCCGGTCGTGTCACCGGCCTGCGAGCGCAGGACCGCGAAACCGGCCGTGTCTTCGCGATCCAAGCCGCGTGCGTCGTCAACGCCACCGGCGTCTGGGTCGACGACCTGCGCCAACGCGATGGCCAGGCCACCGGCCGCGCCGTGCAGCCGCTGGTCGCCCCCAGCCAGGGCGTGCACCTGGTGGTCGATGCGGAGTTCCTGCCCGGGCGTCAGGCCCTGATCGTGCCCCGCACGGCGGATGGCCGGGTGTTGTTTGCGGTGCCC
>JBIKUT010000104.1:0-6969 GCA_044347465.1 Ramlibacter sp. | reverse complement strand
CAGCCGACGAGACCGGCCCAGGACGTCTCGTCGAACTGCAAGGCGTACGCCACGAGGAAGCTCAGCGCGCTAATCAGATGCAGGCTCTGGTTGATGCGACTGTGGTGGTAGAAGCGATGGTCGTCCCAGCGCTGCTCCCGGAGGATGTTCATAAATTCGTTCACGTCGGGCTCCTTGTGTTGCGGGCGTCGGCGCCGGGTGGCCATGCAGGCGCACGCCGCGGCCAGTAGCGGGTCACCGGCGGATACTGGAGGCTGTTTATGAAAATGACGTGACAGTGCGCCACCCCTTTGCACTGTCACGGGATTGAGATGTAGCCGTCGCATGATCGCGCCATGCCGCAGCAAGACATCTTGGTCGAAAGCCTCAATGGGCCCAGGCGCCGACTGCGCCTGGCCGTCGTGACCGAAACCTTCCCGCCGGAGATCAATGGCGTCTCGCTCACGCTGTCGCGGATGGTCGATGGCCTGCGCGCGCTGGGGCATGAACTGGAGATCATCCGCCCGGCTCAGCCCAGCGATGAACAGTTGCCCCTGCCGCCTTTCGATCAGCTCCTGACCAAGGGCGTGGCGATCCCCCGTTACCCGGGGCTTCGCATGGGGATGCCCGCCAAGCGCCGCCTGGTGCGTCATTGGGCGATGCAGCGGCCTGACGTGGTTCACGTCGCCACCGAGGGGCCTCTGGGCTGGTCTGCGGTGAATGCCGCCTTGCAGCTTCGCCTGCCGGTGACCTCCGACTTTCGCACCAACTTTCATACGTATGCCGCGCACTACGGGGTCGGTTGGCTGCAGCGGCCGATCACCGCGTACCTTCGCAAGTTCCACAACCGCTGCGTTTTCACTACCGTCCCGACCGACGTCTTGCGCGAGGAGCTGCGTGCCATGGGCTTTCTGCGGCTGGCGGTGGTGCCGCGCGGCGTTGACACGCGGGCCTTCTCGCCGGCCCACCGCGATCCGTCGCTGCGCGCGCGCTGGGGCGTCGGGCCAGACGATTTGGTGATCGCGGCGGTCGGGCGACTGGCCCCCGAAAAGAACTTGCCACTGCTGCTGCAGGCCTGGCAGTCGCTGCGCCGGGTCCAACCGCGTACGCGCCTGCTTCTGGTGGGCGACGGACCCCAGCGCCGCGAGCTGGAGGCCGCGTGTCCCGATGCCATCTTCGCCGGGTCGCGGCGCGGCGACGACTTGGCGGCCCACTACGCCAGCGCCGACCTCTTCGCCTTTCCCAGCCTCTCGGAGACTTTCGGCAACGTGGTCCTGGAAGCCCTGGCCTGCGGCCTGCCCTGCGTGAGCTTCGACCACGCCGCGGCGGGTCAGTTGATGCAACACGGTCGCGGGGGGATCTTGGTGGACCCCCGGCGCCCCGAGGATTTCGGCATCGCCCTGCAGACCCTGGCGCTGGACACCCCGCGCCGTCAGGCCCTGGCCATCGAGGCCCGGCAGGTGGCGTTGGCCGAAAGCTGGGACGGGGTGATCGCGCGGTTTGAAGGCCTGCTGCGGCAAGCGCATGGCGCGCCGCAGGGCGACCATGTCGGCAACCTCGCCGAGGATGGCCGCGTGTCGCCTCTCGGCAGCGACTGAAGCGGCGAGCGGCTCAGGCCGCCGGCCGCGGCGCCTGGTGCGGCCGCGTGTCGCGCCACCAGAGCAGGCCGATGGCCAGTGCAATGGCGCCGCCCAAGAACCACATGATGTGCTGGACGGGCAACTCGGCCCCCGTCAGGGCGGCGTACAAAGCGACCATGAGCAACACGCTGGCGTTCTCGTTAAAGCCCTGCACCGCCACGGAACGGCCGGCGCTGAGCAGCACGTACCCACGGTGCTGCAGCAACGCGTTGAGCGGAACGACCATCAATCCGCCCATGGCCCCCGTCACCAGCAACAGAACCAGGGCCACGGGCAGCGTACGGACCTGCGCCAACACGACGATCATCAACCCCAGCACCACGCCGGCGAACAACATGTGCCGCGCGCGCTCCAAAGCGATGTAGCGCCCCGCCGCTACCGCACCAGCCACCACGCCGATCGCCACAGCCGCCTGCAAGTAAGCCGCCTGACTCAGGCTCAGGCCGAGCAGGTCCTGCGCCCACTGCAGAACGATGAACTGCAAGGTCGCGCCGACACCCCAGAACAAGGTGGTCACACTCAGGGACAGTCGACCGCCATCGGCGTCGCGCCAGAGGCACAGGTTGGCCCGCCAGAACTCGCGGCACAGGGCGACGGGGTGGATGGCGCTGGCCGGATAGCGCGCGTGACTGGCCGGGATCGGCCCATTGAGCACCCCCGCCACGACGTACAGGATCACCAGCGCCGCCACGGACAGACCCAAGGGCTGCGTGGCCGCAGTTGGCAGAGCCCAGTCGGTTGCCAGGGCCTGCCAGGCCTCGGACAGCCCGCTGTCGAGCCAGTGGTGGCTCACGAGATAGCCCCCCAGTCCCGCGCCCAGCAGGGCCGCGCACACCACCGACACCTCGATCCAGCCGTTGGCTCGCACAAGCAGGCGGGCCGGTACGAGTTCGGTGATGAGACCGTATTTGGCTGGGGCGTAGCCGGCTGCTCCCAAACCGGCCAGCGTGAAGGCCAGCACGGGATGCAGATCCAGCAACAAGAGCAGACAGGCCAGGCCCTTGATGGCATTCATCCAGGCCATGAGGCGCCCTTTGGGCACCGCATCGGCCAGAGCCCCGACCACGGGAGCCAGCACCACATAGGACAGCGTGAAGCCCAGTTTGAGCAAAGGTGCCCACCACACCGGCAGTCCTTGCGCGGCGAGGAGGGCGATGGTCACGATCAGCAGCGCGTTGTCCGCCAGGGCGGACACGAACTGCGCGACGATGACCCAGTGAAAGCCTGGGGGCATGGCGTCTCAGGGGGCCGCAGAGCGGCCACCCCGGTGCGAAGGTCTCGGGTTGAACAACCTCGCGAATGTGAGCCGCCGAGATGAAGAATTGATGACGTGGCGTTCGCACGGCACTGTCAAAAAACCTCCGCGAAACCGACATCGTCATGACACACGGGATTTACACAGTCCTGCTCATGCGTAGCGCGGCGCCTGCCGCTCAAGCGCCTGTCCGACAAACAAGGAGCAGCGACCATGTCCATGAACATCACGATTTTCGGCGCCGGCTACGTGGGTCTGGTGACCGGAGCCTGCCTGGCAGATGCGGGCCACCACGTTCTGTGTGTCGACCTGGATGCGGTGCGGGTGCAGCAGCTGCGCCAGGGCGTCGTCCCGATCCACGAACCGGGTCTGGACGTGATCATCCGGCGCACGATCGATGCCGGGCGCCTGCAATTCACGACCGATGCGCGTGAGGCCGTGGCGTTCGCCGAGGTCCAGTTCATCGCTGTGGGCACGCCACCGGATGAAGACGGCGCCGCCGACCTGCGCCATGTGCTGGCGGTCGCGCGCAGCATCGGCGAACACATGGACGGCTACCGGCTCGTGGTGGACAAGTCCACCGTGCCGGTGGGCACAGGTGACGACGTGCAACGGGTGATTCGAGAAACCCTGGCCGAGCGGGGCATCACCGTCCCCTTTGACGTGGCGTCCAATCCGGAATTCCTCAAGGAAGGCTCCGCGGTGGCTGACTTCACGGCGCCCGACCGGGTGGTGTTGGGCGTGAGCTCGGATGCGGCCCAGGAGCGCCTGCGCGCCCTCTACGCACCGATGAACCTGCGCCCCGAGCAGCTGGTCGTGATGGATGTACGCAGCGCCGAACTGGCCAAGTACGCCGCCAACGCCATGCTGGCCACGCGCATCAGCTTCATGAACGAGATGGCCAACCTGGCCGAACTTCTGAACGCGGACATCGACCAGGTGCGCCGCGTGCTGGCGACCGACCCCCGTATCGGGCCGCATTTCATCCAACCGGGTTGCGGCTACGGTGGCAGCTGCTTTCCGAAGGACGTGCGCGCCCTGGAGCGCATGGCGGCCCAGCAAGGCTATGCCGCACGCCTGATTGCCGAGGTCGAGGGCGTCAACCGTCGCCAGAAGGAGCGCCTGTTCCACAAGCTGGCGGCGCACTTCGGCGGCGAAGGGCAACTGGCCGGACGGACGATCGCGGTCTGGGGCCTGGCCTTCAAGCCGGGCACCGATGACATCCGCGAAGCCCCGAGTCGCACGCTCATCGAAGCCCTGTGGGACGTGGGCGCACAGGTGCGCGCCTTTGACCCGGTGGCGATGGAGTCGATCCGGCGCGCCTACGGCGAGCGCTCTGATCTGGTTCTGGCGGGCGATATGTATGCAGCGCTGGAGGGTGCGCATGCCCTGGTGATCTGCACCGAATGGCGCGAATTCCGGCAGCCCGACTTCGCCCGCATGCGTGCGCGCATGGCGTCGGCCACGGTGGTGGACGGCCGCAACCTGTATGCACCAGATGCCAGTGAGCTCGCGGATTGGACCTACCTGCCCGTGGGCCGGCCCCAGCAAGTGGCCGCCGATCTGCGCCCGGTGCGCAGCCCGGTGCCGGTCAGCGCGGTCTAACGCGCCTGCAGCTGCCCCAGCACCGACAGCGTCGCCTGGGCCTGGTTCATCGTGTAGAAGTGCAGCCCCGGCGCGCCGCCGTTGGCCAGCTGCTCGCAAAGATCGGCCACCACGTCGACGCCGAAGGCCTTGATCGACGCGGTGTCGTCGCCAAAGCTTTGCAGGCGCAGGCGGATCCAGCGCGGGATCTCGGCGCCGCACGCATCGGAAAAGCGCATCAACTGCGTGGAGCTGGCGATCGGCATGATGCCCGGCACGATGGGCACGTCCACGCCCAGCTTGTACAGGTCGTCGACATAGCGGAAGTAGGCGTCGCTGTTGAAGAAGTACTGGGTGATGCCCGTATTCGCGCCCGCCTTCACCTTGGCGGCGAAGGCCTCCAGATCGGACTGCGGTGAGCGCGCCTGCGGGTGCGTCTCGGGATAGGCCGCCACTTCCAGGTGAAAGTGATCGCCCGTTTCGGCGCGAATGAAGGCCACCAGATCACTCGCATAGCGGAACTCGCCGGCGGCGCCATAGCCACTGGGCAGGTCACCCCGCAAGGCCACGATGCGCGTGACGCCGGCGGCGCGGTACGCGGTCAGGCGTTCGCGCAGGCTCTCGCGCGTCTGGCCGATGCACGAGAGGTGCGGCGCCGCGGGCACGCCCTCGGCCATGATCGCGCTGACGGTCTGCAAGGTGCCGTCCTGGGTGGAGCCGCCCGCACCAAAGGTGACCGAGCAGAACTCAGGCTGGAGGGCATACAGCTGCTGACGCACCGCGCGCAGCTTGTCCGCGCCTTCGGGCGTCTTGGGCGGGAAGAATTCGAGGCTGATGGGAAGCATGGCGTTTCCTAATCGTTGTCGTTGCCCGCTACGCCGCGTGGCGTGCGTGCAGGAAGAACTCGCGGTTACCGTCACCGCCGGCGATGGGGCTGTCATGCCAGCCCGCCACTTGCAGCGTCAACGCCGTGCAGGCCTCACGCAAACGCGCTTGCACCTGCGGGTACAGCGCGGGATCGCGCACGATGCCGCCCTTGCCCACCTGCCCCGGCTGCAGCTCGAACTGCGGCTTGACCAGCAACAACAAGTCGCCTTGCGGTGCGAGCAGCGCGGTCAGCGCCGGCAGCACCAGGGTGAGCGAGATGAAGGACAGGTCACCCACGATCAGATCAAACGACGCGACGGGCAGATCGCTGGCCGCGAGACTGCGCACATTGATGCGTTCCAGGCAGGTGACACGCGGATCCGCGCGCAGGCTCGGATGCAACTGGCCGTGGCCGACATCCACACCCACGACACGGGCGGCACCGAGCCGCAGCAAGCAGTCGGTGAAGCCGCCGGTGGACTGGCCCGCGTCGAGGCTCACGCGGCCCGAGGGGTCAAGGCCACTGGCCGCCAGCGCGCCTTCGAGCTTGAGGCCACCGCGCGAGACATAACGCGCCTCGGCGGTGTCCACCAGTTCGATCTCGGCCTGCGCGGGCAGCTCGTCACCGTTCTTGGCGACGGTCTGCCAGCCCGCGGGACCAAGCCAGCGCACGCCGGCAGCGATCAAGCGCTGCGCCTGCGAGCGGCTGGACGCCAGAGCACGCTCGACGAGCAGCTGGTCTGCCCGCAGAACGGAGCCCCCACGTCCGCCCACTCCGTGTGGCGTCCTGCCCCCCGAGGGGGCCTTCGCGCCTTGGGGCGGCCCGGCGGCGCTCATGTCGCGCCCTCCAATCAGTAGCGGTAAGTATCCGGCTTGTACGGGCCCTGCTTGGGCACGCCGATGTAGCCGGCCTGTTCGTCGGACAGCTCGGTGAGCTGCGCGCCGATCTTGGTCAGATGCAGGCGAGCGACCTTCTCGTCCAGGTGCTTGGGCAGGGTGTAGACCTTGCCCACGTCGTAGCCGTCCTTGTGGCAGAACAACTCGATCTGCGCGATGGTCTGGTTGGCAAAGCTGGAGGACATGACGAAGCTGGGATGGCCCGTGCCGCAACCCAGGTTCACCAGGCGGCCCTTGGCCAGCAGGATGATCCGCTTGCCGTCCTTGAAGATCACGTGGTCGACCTGGGGCTTGATTTCTTCCCACTGGCACTTGGCTTCGATCTCGGCGACGTCGATCTCGTTGTCGAAGTGACCGATGTTGCAGACGATGGCCTGGTCCTTCATCTTGGCCATGTGATCGAAGGTGATAACCGACTTGTTGCCGGTGGCGGTCACGAAGATGTCGGCCTTGTCGGCGGCGTAGTCCATGGTGACGACGCGGAAACCTTCCATCGCGGCCTGCAGGGCGTTGATCGGGTCGATCTCGGTGACCCACACCTGCGCCGACAGCGCGCGCAGAGCCTGGGCGCTGCCCTTGCCCACGTCACCGTAGCCCGCGACCACGGCGACCTTGCCGGCGATCATGACGTCGGTGGCGCGCTTGATGCCGTCGACCAGCGACTCGCGGCAGCCATAGAGGTTGTCGAACTTGCTCTTGGTGACGGAGTCGTTCACGTTGATCGCGCGGAACATCAGCGTGCCCTTG
>JBIKUT010000103.1:0-6971 GCA_044347465.1 Ramlibacter sp. | reverse complement strand
GCGAGCTGTCCAACAACAAGGGCATCAACAAGCATGGCGGCGGCCTCACAGCGCCCGCGCTCACCGCCAAGGACATGGAGGACATCCGCACCGCCATGAGCTTCCAGGCCGATTACGTCGCGGTGAGCTTTCCCAAGAACGCCACCGACATGGAGATGGCGCGCCAGCTTTGCAATGTGGCGGCCGCCGAGTACGGCCACAAGCCGGGCCTGATCGCCAAGATCGAACGCGCCGAGGCCATCCCCAACCTCGAGTCCATCTTGAAGGCCAGCGACGGCATCATGGTGGCGCGGGGCGACTTGGCGGTCGAAGTGGGCAATGCGGCGGTGCCGGCCCTGCAAAAACGCATGATTCGCCTGGCCCGCGAGCATGACAAGGTGGTGATCACCGCCACCCAGATGATGGAGTCCATGATCACCAACCCGGTGCCCACCCGCGCCGAGGTGAGCGACGTGGCCAACGCGGTGCTCGATGGCACCGATGCGGTCATGCTCAGTGCCGAGACGGCCGCTGGCAAGTACCCGCTGGAGACCATCGTCGAGATGGCCAATATCTGCGCCGAGGCCGAGCGCGCCGAAGACACCAAGCTCGATGCCGACTTCACCGGCATGAGCTTTCATCGCATCGACCAGTCCATCGCCATGGGCGCCTTGTTCACGGCCCACCACCTGGGGTGCAAGGCCATCGTGGCCCTGACCGACTCCGGATCGACCGCGCTGTGGATGTCGCGTCACCGTATCCACATTCCGATCTACGCGCTCACACCGCGCCTGTCGACCCAGCGCAAGATGGCGCTTTATCGCAATGTGCGCCCGCTGCTGATGGACACCAGCGCCGACCGCGACACCGCCCTGGGCGACGCCGAGGCGCACCTGAAGAACCGCGGCATCATGAGCAGCGGCGATGTCTACGCCATCACCTGCGGTGAGCCCATGGGCGCGCCCGGCGGCACGAACATGCTCAAGATCTGCCGGGCCGCCTGAGCGCCGCGGCCGGGGCTTCGCCCTGATCCGGGCCGCCCCGGCTAAAATTCGGGCTGCTTTGGGCGGGCTTCTGCGGCCGCGCCCTTTCTCTCCCAACCTCCCTTTCGGACCTGCACCATGCCTCTCGTTTCCATGCGCGAATTGCTGGACCACGCCGCAGCCAACGGCTATGGCATCCCCGCCTTCAACGTCAACAACCTCGAGCAGGTCCAGGCCGTCATGGAAGCCGCCAAGGAAACCGGCGCACCCGTGATCCTGCAGGCCAGCGCCGGCGCTCGCAAATACGCGGGCGAGTCCTTCATCAAGCACCTGATCGCAGCGGCGATCGAGGCCTACCCCAGCATCCCGCTGGTCATGCACCAGGACCACGGCCAGAACCCTGATGTCTGCAAGGGCGCGATCGACCTGGGCTTTTCGTCCGTGATGATGGACGGCTCGCTCGAGGCCGATGGCAAGACCATTGCCAGCTACGACTACAACGTCGAGGTCACGCGCAAGGTGGTCGATATGGCCCACAAGCTGGGCGTCACCGTCGAAGGCGAACTCGGTTGCCTGGGCAGCCTGGAAACCATGAAGGGCGACAAGGAAGACGGCCACGGCACCGACGCCACCATGACCCGCGAGCAGCTGCTCACAGACCCCGAGCAGGCCGCGGATTTCGTCAAGAAGACCCAGCTCGATGCCCTGGCCATTGCCATTGGCACCAGCCACGGCGCCTACAAGTTCACGCGCAAGCCCACGGGCGACATCCTGGCGATCGACCGTATCAAGGAAATCAACCGCCGCATTCCCAACACGCACCTGGTGATGCATGGGTCGTCGAGCGTGCCGCAGGAGCTCTTGGCCATCATCCGCCAGTACGGCGGTCAGATGAAAGAGACCTACGGCGTGCCGGTTGAAGAAATCCAGCACGCGATCCAGTTCGGCGTGCGCAAGATCAACATCGACACCGACATCCGCCTGGCCATGACCGGCGCGGTGCGCAAGTTCCTGCACGAGAACCCCGAGAAATTCGACGCGCGCGAGTGGCTCAAGCCCGCACGCGAGGCCGCCAAGCAGATTTGCAAGCAGCGTTACATCGAGTTCGGCTGCGAAGGTCAGGCCGGCACGATCAAGAGCCACTCGCTGCAGGTGGTGGCGCAGAAATACGCCCAGGGCGAACTGGCCCAGGTCGTGCAGTGAACCACGCCCTGCACACCTCGTCCCTCACCTCGCTGCCGCTCTTGGCGCGCGGCAAGGTGCGAGACAACTACGCCGTTGGCGAAGACCGCATCTTGATGGTGGCCTCCGATCGCTTGTCGGCGTTCGACGTGATCATGGGCGAGCCCATTCCGGGCAAGGGCGAGTTGCTCACGCAGATGGCGCTGTTCTGGTTTGGCAAGCTGGGGCACCTGTGCCCCCACCACCTCACGGGCGAATTGCCTGAGTCGGTGGTCACCTCGGGCGAAGTGCCGCAGGTGCTGGGGCGCTCCATGCTGGTCAAGCGCCTCAAGCCCATTCCAGTCGAGGCGGTGGTGCGCGGTTATCTCGCGGGCAGCGGCTGGAAGGAATACCAGGACACGCAGTCGGTGTGCGGTGTGAAGCTGCCGCCAGGCCTGACCAACGCAGCGCGCCTGCCCGAGCCGATTTACACCCCGGCAGCCAAGGCGGCGATGGGCGAGCACGACGAGAACATCACTTTTGAGCAGACGGTGCAGATGATCGGTCCCGAGCTGGCCGCCAAGATCCGCGACATCAGCCTTGCGATCTACAAAGAGGCGGCGGCGATCGCCCTGAAGAAGGGCCTGATCATTGCCGACACCAAGTTCGAGTTCGGCCTCGACCCGCAAGGCCAGCTGGTGCTGATGGACGAAGTGCTCACGCCCGATTCTTCGCGCTACTGGCCGGTCGAGGGCTACGAAGAGGCTGCCCAGCGCGGCGCCAACCCGCCCAGCTACGACAAGCAGTTCGTGCGCGATTGGCTCGAGCAGGCCCGCATCCACGGCAAGCCCTGGGACAAGACCCCGCCCGCCCCGCGCCTGCCGCAGGACGTGATCCAGAAGACGGCTGCGAAGTACCGCGAGGCCTTGGAGCGGTTGACGGGTTGAGGGGGAACCCCCTCAGCTCAAAACCACACTCGACAGCCGCCGCCGGTAAGTCGCCACCACCGGATCATCCGGCGGGATCTGTCCGTCCGCCACCTTGGGTTTGGGCGGCTCCATGATGTCCAGGATGGCGATGTAGGTCTTGCGCGCGGCGTCTTCGCTCCAGGCCTTGTCTCGCATCAGGATCTCCAGCAGTTCGTCCATCGCCTCGGTCCATTGCAGGTGCGCCGCCAGCAGGCGGGCGCGGGCGTAGCGGGCGTCGAAATCGCGTTTATTGGCGGCAATCTGCGCATCGAAGCCGGCCAGGGCCTGCTGCGGATTGCCCTGGGCCATCGCGAAGTCCATCGCGTCCATGAGCCGCTTGAGGGAATCGAGGCGGCGCACCCCTGACGCCTTGGCGATCACGGGCGCAAACGCCACCTTGGCTTCATCCAGATAGCCCGCCAGCAGCAGCCACTTGACGTAATCAAAGCGCGCGTTGTCGTTGTCGGGTTCTTGGGCGACCGCCTGCGCCAGCGCGTCGCGCTGACCTTCGTCGTCCAGTGGCATCGCTTCGACTTCGGCCTCGAGGGGCGCTTCGGTCTGCGCCGGCACATGCTTGTCCAGGAATTCGCGGATCTTGCCTTCGGGCATGGCGCCCATGAAGCCATCGACCGGCTGCCCGTTTTTCAGCAGGACGCAGGTGGGAATGCTGCGAATCTGGAAGGCACCGGCCAGTTGCTGCTGCTGGTCAGAGTCGATCTTCACCAGTTTGAAGCGCCCTTCGTAGGCCACTTCAAGCTTTTCCAGCAGCGGGCCGATCACCTTGCAGGGCCCGCACCAAGGCGCCCAGAAATCGACCAGCACGGGGATGTCCATGGAGGCCGCAATGACCTCGGTTTCAAAGTTTTCGATGGTGACGTCGATCATTCGGGGCGGCTTTGGGTTGCAACTTAAAATTCACACCTTTTGGGATCAGGCATGAGCACGATACAGATTGGCGTCGTGATGGGGTCCGGCAGCGATTGGGACACCCTGCAGCACGCAGTGGCGATTCTCCAGGAATTCGGTGTCACCCACGAGGCCAAAGTGGTCTCGGCCCATCGCATGCCCGATGACATGTTCGCCTACGCCGAAGCCGCCGCCGGGCGGGGCCTGGTGGCCATCATCGCTGGCGCGGGCGGTGCAGCCCACCTGCCTGGCATGCTGGCGGCCAAGACCCCGGTGCCGGTACTGGGGGTTCCGGTGGCCAGCAAGCACCTGTCGGGTGTCGATTCCCTCCACAGCATCGTGCAAATGCCCAAGGGCGTGCCGGTGGCCACCTTTGCCATCGGCGCGGCGGGCGCGGCCAATGCGGCGCTCTTTGCGGTGGCCATGCTGGCCACCCACGACGCGGCCCTGCGCGCGCGCCTGGAGGCCTTTCGACAGCGCCAGACCGACGCAGCCCGCGCCACGGTGCTGCCGCCTGCGGCATGACACACAAAGCGATCTTGCCGGGCCAGACCCTGGGCGTCATGGGCGGCGGCCAGCTCGGGCGCATGTTTGTGCACGCGGCCCAGCGCATGGGGTATTTCACCGCGGTGCTCGATCCCGATGCCGCCAGCCCCGCCGGCCTCGTGAGCCACACCCACATCCGCACCGATTACCTGGACGCACAGGGTCTGACCGAGCTGGCGCGCGTGTCGGCTGCCATCACCACCGAATTTGAGAACGTGCCCGCGCAGGCGCTGGCGCAATTGGCGGCCACCCGCCCGGTAGCGCCCGGGGGCGATGCCGTGGCCGTGGCCCAGGACCGCGCCCGCGAGAAGGCGCACTTCACACGCTGCGGTGTGCCCTGCGCGCCGCATGCGGTGATCGAGACGCCCGCACAGCTGGCGGCCGTGGGCGACGATCTGCTGCCCGGCATCCTCAAGACCGCGCGTCTGGGCTATGACGGCAAGGGCCAGGTGCGCGTGGCCACGCGCGAGGCGCTGGCCAAGGCCTGGGACGATCTACGCCAGGTGCCTTGCGTGCTCGAGAAGATGCTGCCGCTGGCCGCCGAATGCTCGGTGGTGGTGGCGCGCGGGGCCGACGGTCAGATGGTGCATCTGCCCGTGCAGTTGAACCTGCACCGCGAGGGCATCCTGGCCGTGACCGAGGTTCACGCGGGCGTGCTGCCGCCGGCGCGCGCGCAGCAGGCCATTGAGGCCACGCGTTCCATTGCGCAGGGCCTGGGCTATGTGGGCGTGTTGTGCGTGGAATTCTTCATCCTGCAGGATGGCTCGCTGGTGGTCAACGAGATGGCGCCGCGCCCGCATAACAGCGGCCACTGGAGCATGGATGCTTGCGATGTCTCGCAATTCGAGCTGCAGGTGCGCGCGCTGGCGGGTCTGCCGCTGGTGCAGCCGCGCCCCCACAGCCCCGCGATCATGTTGAACTTGCTCGGTGACCTGTGGTTTCGCGAAGGCGCGAAGACGGCGAGCGAGCCCGATTGGGCGGCGGTGCTGGCTTTGCCAGGCGCGCATTTGCACTTGTATGGCAAGACCGAGGCGCGGCCGGGTCGCAAGATGGGGCATCTGACCTTCGCAGGCGCGGATGTGGCCACAGTGCGTGCGAATGCGCTCGCGGCCTGCGGCGTGCTGGGTCTGGCGCCGTTCTGAAAGTGGCCGTGATCCTGGACGGCACCGATCCCGCTGCGATCGCCCGGGCCGCGGCGCATCTGGCGGCGGGCGAGTTGGTGGCCTTTCCCACGGAAACGGTCTATGGCTTGGGTGCGGATGCCGGCAGCGACCGCGCGGTGGCCGGCATCTTTGCGGCCAAGGGCCGACCCAGTGACCATCCGCTGATCGTGCATGTCACGGGCTTGTCCGAGGCCGAGCGTTTTGCGCGCGAGGTGCCGCCCGTGGCGCGTCGCCTGATGCAAGCCTTTTGGCCCGGACCGCTCACCGTCATCCTGCCGCGCCGAGAAGGCATGGCGGGTGCTGCGGCGGGCGGGCAAGCCTCGGTGGGCTTGCGCTGTCCTTCGCACCCGGTGGCTCTGGCCTTGCTGCGTGCGTGTGCGGCGCATGTGCCGCCGGTTTGGGGCGTGGCCGGACCCAGTGCCAATCGTTTTGGACGCGTGAGCCCCACCACCGCTGACCATGTGCGCGCTGAGTTTGGCGATGCGCTGATGGTGGTCGATGGTGGCGCGTGTGAGGTCGGTATCGAATCGTCCATCGTCGATTGCACGCGCGGTCGACCCGTGCTGCTGCGACCGGGTGTGCTCACGCATGCGCAGATCGAGGCGGCGTCTGGCGAGCGGCTGTGGCTGCCGCATGAAATTGCCGAGGCCGCTCCGCGCGCGTCGGGAACTCTCGAATCGCACTACGCACCGCAGGCGCAGGTGCGGGTGATGCCGGCGGCGGATTTGCAGGCTGCTTTGTCGGCGCGTACGCCAGAAGGCGGCACGCTTGCCGTGTGGTCACGCGCGGGGCTTACGCTGCCTGCCTCTGATTGTTTGCATCGTGTGATGCCGCAAGACGCACGGGATGCTGCGCGTGCGCTCTTTGCGGTGTTGCGTGATTTCGATGCGCAAGGTGTGCGTACGATCTGGATTGAGCAGCCGCCTGACACGCCGGAGTGGGCGGGTGTGCGGGATCGCCTGCAGCGCGCTGCGGCGGGCTGAGGGGCACGTTTTTCGCTGCGGGTTTTTCTCCGTCGGGGCGCGTGGTGCGGGGCGGGTGGGGGGCATGGGCCCGGGGGCTTCAAGTGCGCAGGCCCTTCGGGCTTCCTTGCGGTGCTCGTGCCAGGCGGGAAGCGTGCAAAACTCGCCTTCGGCTCAAACGGTGTGCCCCCACGTTCGCCCACTGCGTGTGGCTCTCTTCCCCCCGAGGGGGCCTTCACGCCTTGGGGCGGCCCGGCGGCGCTCATGCGCGCTTCTTTTTCCGCCTGTCCCTGCGCTCCTCAG
>JBIKUT010000102.1:0-6980 GCA_044347465.1 Ramlibacter sp. | reverse complement strand
CCTGAACATTCAGCACACCAGCGTGCGCGACACCGGCCAGATCTACATCCCCTTCGTCAATTGGGGCCTGTTTGTGGCCATCGTCCTGGCGGTGGTGATGTTCCGCTCGTCCAGCAACCTGGCGGCCGCCTACGGCATCGCGGTCACCCTGGACATGCTGATCACGACCACGCTCACCTTCTTCGTGATTCGCCACGCCTGGAAATATCCGATGTGGCTGTGCGTGGGCGCCACGGGCATCTTCTTCCTGATCGACATCACCTTCTTCGCCTCCAACATGCTCAAGCTGATGGACGGCGGCTGGTTCCCGCTGTTGATCGGGGGCGGCATCTTCACGCTGATGATGACCTGGAAGGATGGCCGCTCCATCCTCACGGACAAGCTCAAGACCGACGCGATCGATCTGAAAAGCTTTCTGGAGGCAGTGTTCGTCTCGCCGCCGACGCGGGTGGACGGCACGGCCGTGTTCCTGACCGCCGAGACGGGGGCCGTGCCCAACGCGATGCTGCACAACCTCAAGCACAACAAGGTGTTGCACGCGCAGAACCTGTTCGTCACCGTGAGGAACCACGAGGTCCCCTGGATCGGCCTGAGCCGTCGCGTCGAGATCGAGCCGCTGGGCCACGGCTGCTGGCAGGTGATCCTGAACTACGGCTTCAAGAACGACCCGGACGTGCCGCGCGCCCTCGAGCAGATTCGCAGCCACGGCTGCGACCTCGATCCCATGATGACCAGCTATTTCCTCTCGCGTGATGTGGTGGTGCCCACCATCGGTGGTGGCATGTCGCCTTGGCGCGAAAAGTTGTTCGCCCACATGCACCACAACGCGGGCGCGGCGGCGGCCTTCCTGAACCTGCCGAATAATGCGGTGGTCGAAATGGGCAGCAAGGTCGAAATCTGAGGCGCGGCGCGCCCTCACCCGACGCCTCCACACCATGCACATTCTTTTCGTCGCCGACCCCTTGGAGTCCTTCCAGACCTACAAGGACACCACCTTTTCCATGATGCGCGAGGCGCAGCGGCGCGGCTACCGCGTGGCCGCTTGCGAGACGCGTGATCTGGTGTGGCGATCCGGGGGTCAGGTGCAGGCCCAGGTGCGCGAGATCACGCTCACCGGCGCCGAGGAGGAATGGTTCGTCGAGGCCCGCACCACCGAGCAGCCGCTGCGCGCGTTCGACGCGGTGATCATGCGCAAGGACCCGCCCTTCGACAGCGAGTATTTTTATGCGACGCATCTGCTGGAGCAGGCTGAACGCGAAGGCGCGCGTGTCTTCAACAAGCCGGCCGCCCTGCGCGATCACCCGGAGAAGCTCGCCATCATGGAGTTCGCGGCGTACACCAGCCCCACGCTGGTTACGCGCGATGCGCAGGCGGTCCGGCGCTTTCACGCCGAGCACGGCGACATCATCCTCAAGCCCCTCGATGGCATGGGCGGCATGGGCATCTTTCGCGTCAAGGCCGATGGCCTGAACCTGGGCGCCATCACCGAGACCCTCAACGCCGGCGGCGCCACCACGCTGATGGTGCAACGCTTCGTGCCGGAGATCGTGCAGGGGGACAAGCGCGTGCTGGTGATCGGCGGAAAGCCCGTGCCCTATGCGCTGGCCCGCATCCCGCAAGGCAGCGAGGTGCGCGGCAATCTGGCGGCCGGCGGCAAGGGCGTGGCCCAGCCCCTGTCGGCGCGCGACCTCGAGATCGCACAGGCCCTGGGGCCCACGTTGGCCGCGCGTGGGCTGCTGCTGGTGGGGCTGGACGTGATCGGCGATTGCCTCACCGAGGTCAATGTCACCAGCCCGACCTGCTTTCAAGAGATCACGCAGCAGACCGGGTTTGATGTGCCCGCGATGTTTGTCGATGCGCTGGAGGCGGCGCTCCAGTCCCGCCCGCACTGAGTCGGGTAGGGGGGTGGGTCACCCCACCGACACCCCGTCCACAAACACCCGCAGTTCCCCCGGCGCCATCGCCGTCCAGGTTTCGTTGGTCGTGAGCGGCGCCGTCACCACCACCGCCACCCGGTCACGCGGTGTGGTGTGCTGGGCAAAGTCGACGGACACATCCTCATCGGCCAGTTGGGCGTGGGCGAAGGGGTGTTTGCGCTCGACGAAAAACAGATTCGTCGAGCAGTGCGCCCACAGCGCCTGGCCGTTGGACAGCAGGAAGTTGAAGGTGCCCCCGCGCGCAATCCGGTGGGCGAGCTCACGCAGCGTCAGCGTCAGCTCCTCCACGCTGGGCACGCTGGCATGCGACTTGGCCAGCTCCTGCATGAGCCAGCAAAACGCCCGCTCGCTGTCGGTCTGACCTACGGGCCGAAAGCTGCCATGCAGCGAGGGCTCGAAGTCTGGCAGCGTGCCGTTGTGCGCAAACACCCAGTAGCGCCCCCACAACTCCCGCACAAAGGGATGGCAGTTCTCCAAGGCGACCTCGCCCACCGTGGCTTTGCGGATGTGCGCGATGACGTTGCGGCTCTGGATCGGGTAGCGGCGGATCAGCTCGGCCACCGGTGATTCGCTGGCGGGCTGGTGGTCCACGAAGTGGCGCACGCCGGCGCCCTCGAAAAACGCGATACCCCAGCCGTCCGCGTGGTGATCCGTGCGCCCACCGCGCTGGGCGAAGCCCGAGAAGCTGAAGGTCACGTCCGTGGGCGTGTTGCAGTTCATGCCAAGAAGCTGACACATGGAGCCATTGTGCCGCCAGCGCCAACGGCCCTGTCAGGGACCGCCAGCCGACTCGATGAACTCAACGGATGGGCGTGTTACTCAGCCGGAGCTGTTCAAGGGGAGCCTGATTCCATGCTTGATCGTGACGTGCCCATGCCGCTGCACCCTGCTGCATCGTCAGACCTGGAGGCCCAGTGGGCGCAGGCGGCTGGAAGCCTGGGGCTGGACGCCGCCGCTGATCCTGTGCTGGAGCCGCAGGTCAAGTCGGCGCTGGTGGCGCAGATGCAGGCGCTGATGGAGACGGGTGACTACGCGGCGGCGCTCGAGCCGGGCTGGTTGCTGGCGTACGACGACCCCTGGAACCGGGACCACGCGTTGGATTTTGCGTTGTGCCTGCAGCACCTGGGCGAGCTGGAGTCAGCCTGCCGCTTTTACAGCACGGCGCTGCTGCTGGATGCGACGGATGCCTACTGCCTCTTTCGCATCGGCGAGTGCCTGCAGGGGCTGCAGCAGCGTGAGGACGCGCGGGCCGCGTTTCTGGGTGCGCTCGAGTTGGCGCGCGAGGATCCGGCGTACGCGCAGGTGGGGCAAGAGGCCGCGCAGCGGCTGGATGCGATGAGAGAGGAGGACACATGACGCTGCCAAATTCCATCGCCCCCTTGGAGGGGGCCCGTCGCGTGAGCCTGAGCGAGGCGCCGCCGTTGGCGAAGACCGCCCCGATGGCTGTGACGCCTGCCCGTCTGAAACGTCCGCAGGGGGGCATGCCCCGGCCTGCAAAATTCATCTCGCTGGCCCAGTACGAGGCGGGCTACGCCAACCGCTACCAGTGGCCGATCCTGTGGCCGCACCTGCACGCGCGGCCCGCACTGCGCAGGCCGCCTCAGGCCCCAGCGCCGCTGATCCGACCGGCACCCGTTCCCGCACCGACGCCCCAGGCGGCGCAGTCTGTTAGCGAGCCGCCGCCCCCGCCCTCGACCACAGACCCGTCGTCTTCTATCCCGGCGCCCACCCCGATACAGAGCGAGGCGCAGGTTCGGCGTGTGCGCCGCACGCCACGACCCTCGCCCGGGGTACAGCCCAATCCGACGCAGAAACAGTCACAAGCGCAATCGAGCACGCAGCCACAGACACAGCCACAGCCACAGACGCAGACGCAGACGCAGACGCAGACGCAGACGCAGACGCAAGTCCCCAAGCCGCCGCCTGTTGCCACGCTCTCGGCCTGGCAACGTGTCTGCGAGAACAAGGGGGTCCAGCGGGCTCTTGCTATCGGCAAGCTGGCCGCAGACGGTCTGGATCTTTTGGGGGCGATGATCGTTTCCCCGATCACGGGCGCTGCGATCTACGACGTCGTCCTCAAGAACCTCAAGGCAGATGGCCAGCAACTGCTCACTGGCAAACCGGCGCGGGCCGACTCTGCGGGCACGCGGACTGCATCGCAAGCGACGGGTGCTGCAGCCGATTTGGTCAGCGGCCTGAGCGCTGCGCGCGATAGCCTGAACAAGTTCGATCCGCTCAAAGCGCGCAAGCTCCAGGCCTGGCGGCGCGCCGCGTGGGGCCGCGGGCTGACGTTCGCCGCCTCCTTGTTCATGATCGGCGCCAGTGGCGCGCTCGCTGCAGCCAATCCCGTTCTGGGTGGCGTTGCGCTTGTTCTGTCGGTCTATACCGCGCGCCAGGCCTACGCGAATTGGCGGCTCGCCCGCGAAAACCTGAACCATCTGCGCGCTGCTCGGCCCACTTCACCCATGGGAAACAACGCACTGGCCCATGTCTTGAATCAGGCCTACCTGCAGGAACGCCCGGTGGATGCTTCCCCCAGCGAGATCCAGGCGCGGGCGGCCCGCGGCGCGGCGATGGTGGGGTTTGCGACCGTCGCCGCCTCGGTGGCGGTGGGCGGGGTCGCGATGACGGCGGGTGCCGCCTTGCCGACGCTGGTATCCCATCTGCGGCATGCGGTGCGTGGCGTGGGCGGCGTGGTGGCGCCCGTCACCGAGGTCGTCGATAGTTATGTGACGGAGGAGCGCAGCGCAGACTTGACGAACAAGCGCGGGTTCGACCAGGCGAGCAGCCTGCATTGGCAGGCGTTCTTCACCGAACAGCCAAACCAAGTGGCCGTTTACCAATCTGCGCTCGGGCGTTACGTGGATTACCAACAAGGCTCTCTGCCGCGCCCGCGGCCCTTGCGCGTGACGGTCCGTGAGACGGAGATGGACATCGGCCCTCTGATCCGCTGGACCCGCGAGACGCGGCGCCTGGCCGATCTTCAGGCCTGGCTTGCTCTGGACGCGCACAGGACCGGTGACCTGAACTGGGCACAGCGGGTGTTCGAAGATCTGGAAGTCATCGACGGCAACCGCGTCAAATTGCGCGGAACGTCCGTCCTCGGCGCGCTGGCCAGCGCCACGCCTTCAGCGGTTTCCCTGGCCTTGTGAGTCGGCCGCCTGCCCAACGCAGGCGGCGCAAATGCACGCTTTGTTGCGAGCGGATTCGGGCACGCGGGCCAGCAGCGCCTCGCTGAACTGCGCGGTGACGCACCAGCAAGGCGGCTGCGGCTCACCGGTACGCCGCTGCGTTTCCATGGCGCACCCGTTGGGCCCGCCGCACAGAGGGCAGCGAGCCGGGTCGGGGCTCGCAGGCGTCAAGCCTTCGCCTTGTACTTCAGTCGCCAGGCATGCAGCAGCGGCTCGGTGTAGCCCGAGGGCTGGGCTTCGCCCTGGAACACCAGATCCAGCGCAGCGCGGTAGGCATACGAGGTGGTCCAGTTGCCCGCCATCGGCTGGTAGGCCGTATCGCCTGCGTTTTGCTTGTCCACCACGGCAGCCATACGCTGGAAGGTCTCGTGCACCTGGTCGGCGCTGATCACGCCATGGCGCAGCCAGTTGGCGATGTGCTGGCTGGAGATGCGCAGCGTGGCGCGGTCTTCCATCAGGCCCACGTTGTGGATGTCGGGCACCTTGGAGCAGCCCACGCCCTGATCGACCCAGCGCACCACATAGCCCAGGATGCCTTGCACGTTGTTATCGAGTTCTTGCTGGCGCTCGGCGGCCGTCCACTTGGCCTCGGGCGCCACCGGCACCTGCAGCAGGTTCGCCAGGATCTCGTCGCGCACGGAATCGGCCGAGGTCTTCTCCAACTCTTGTTGCACGGCGAACACATCGACCTGGTGGTAGTGCAGGGCGTGCAGCGTGGCGGCGGTGGGCGAGGGCACCCAGGCGGTGTTGGCGCCGGCCAGCGGGTGCGCGCGCTTTTGTTCGAGCATGGCGGCCATCAGGTCGGGCATGGCCCACATGCCCTTGCCGATCTGCGCGCGACCGCGCAGGCCGCAGGAGAGACCCACCAGCACGTTGTTCTTCTCGTAGGCCTGGATCCAGGCGCTCGATTTCATGTCGCCCTTGCGGTACATCGGGCCCGCACGCATGGCGGTGTGCATCTCGTCGCCGGTGCGATCGAGAAAGCCGGTGTTGATGAAGGCCACGCGTGCGGCGGCCTGCGCGATGCACGCTTGCAAGTTCACGCTGGTGCGGCGCTCTTCGTCCATGATGCCCAGCTTCACGGTGTTCGCCGGCAGGCCCAGGAGCTGCTCGACGCGCCCGAACAATTCGGACGCAAAGGCCACTTCATGGGGGCCGTGCATCTTGGGCTTGACGATGTAGACCGAGCCGGTGCGCGAGTTGCGCAGGCCGTCTTTGCCATGGCCTTGCAAATCATGCAGGGCGATGGTGGTGGTGATCACCGCATCCAGAATGCCCTCGGGGATTTCCTTGTCGGCGCCCCACAAGATGGCGGGGTTGGTCATGAGGTGACCGACGTTGCGCAGGAACAGGAGCGAGCGACCGTGCAGGCGCACTTCGCCGCTGCCGCTGGCGGTCTTGTAGATGCGGTCGGGGTTCAGGCCACGGGTGAAGGACTTGCCGCCCTTGCTCACTTGCTCGGTCAGGGTGCCCTTGAGGATGCCCAGCCAGTTCTTGTAGGCGACCAGCTTGTCTTCGGCATCCACCGCGGCGATCGAGTCTTCCAGGTCGAGGATGGTGGACAGGGCCGCTTCCATCACCAGATCGCTCACGCCCGCGGGGTCGGTGGCGCCGATCGGGTGCTGGCGGTTGATCTGCAGGTCCAGGTGCAAGCCGTGGTGCTTGAATAGGAGGGACGTGGGCGCGGACGCCTCGCCCTGGTAGCCGACGAAAGTGGCCGGGTCCTTCAGGCCGCTGGTGGCACCGCCCTTGAGGGTGACGACCAGCTTGCCGCCCTCGACGCGGTAACCGGTGGAGTCGGCATGCGAGCCGGAAGCCAGGGGCGCTGCCAGATCGAGCACGCCACGGGCAT
>JBIKUT010000101.1:0-6986 GCA_044347465.1 Ramlibacter sp. | reverse complement strand
GCCACCCAGGCACCGGCCGGCGGCCGGGGTGGGGCGTTCTCCGGAGACCGCGCGGACACCTACCCCGCGGGAACCCCCACCCCCCCATCAACACCACCCCCTCCGTCGACCCTGGAGGGCAACCGCGCATGCACCTGCGCCCGCCCCACCCCGCCCACCAGCCTCGACGCTGCATGACCACAGGCGCCGAAAAACCAACGCCCACACCCACACCCCCGCCCACACAAAAGCAGCGACTGACAACGACGAATGTCAACGTGAGGCACGCGGGCTGTTCCTGGGGGTGTGCCTGCCCTGTCTGCCGAGGGATGGGGGTTGGGGTGCTCGGGTGCTGGCGTACGTGCGCCAATCAATGGCACTAAGCCACAGGCTTCCGATACCGCTCCCACGCCTGCGCCACCGGCGTCGTCCCCGCCCCCGGCAACTGCGGCAAGCGGAAATGTCCGTCCACCACTTCAGCCGGATCGGTGAAGCAGTCCTTGATCCAGGGGATGTACTCCAGCACCGCGCAGGCCGGGTGCGCGTAATTCAAGTGCACATGCACCTGGCTCATATCGCCCGCATGCGGCGCCACCGGCAGTCGGTAGCTGTGCGCGGTCTCGCACACGCGCCAGACATCGGTGATGCCCGCCATGCGCGTGACATCAGGCTGCACCCAGTGAATGGCGTTTTGGTGGAAGAACTCCGAGAACGCCTCGGTGGTGTAAAGCTGCTCGCCCAGGGCCACGGGGATGGACTGCGCGCGCGCGAGTTCGGCGTGCGCCTTGACGTCGTCGTACCACAGCGGCTCTTCGAACCAGAAAAGATCCAGATCCGCCGCGCCCTTGCAAAAACGCAGACAAGTCGGCAGGTCCCACTTGCCATTGCCATCGACGGCCATGGTGATGCTGTCGCCAATCGCATGGCGCACAGCAGCCAAGCGGCGCAGATCGCGATCCACCGTGGATCCGACCTTGATCTTCACGCCGGTGAAGCCCTGGTCCACCGCCCGCTTGGCACCCTCCACGAGCGCACCATCCGGAATACTGAGCCAGCCAATGTCGGTGTTGTAGGCCCGAACCTTCTCGCGCACCTGGCCTCCGAGCAGCTTCCACAAAGGCTGGCCCGCCGCCTTGGCCTTCAGATCCCACAGCGCAACGTCCACCGCCGCATGGGCCAGCGTGGTGATGCCCGCGCGGCCCACCCACTGCAAGGCGGGCTGGCGCGCCAGCTTGAGCCACAGACGCTGCACGTCGTTGGCATCCTCGCCTATCAGCAGCGGCGCGTAGCAGCTGTCGATGCAGCGCGTGATCAACTGGTCACTGGGCAGGTGGGCGTGGGTGCCGGTAAAACCGTAGCCCGAGAGACCGTTGTCGGTATCAATGCGCGCGCCGACCACGCCCCAATGCGTGACGGTGTGGGTGCTGTCGGCAATCATGGAGCCGGTGACCGGCACATGCAGGATGAAGGGCGTGACGGCGGTGATCTTCATGGCGCACTCCAGACGATCAGGCTTTCGAGACACGCACGATCGCATCGGCGCGCTTGTGCAAATCGGGCAGCAGCTCCAGGCCCAGGCCCGGCTTGTCGTTCAAGTGAATCATCCCCTGCTTGTCTACGCGGGGCAGCTCGGTGACCAGCTCCTTGTACCAACCGGTGTAGAAGGCGCGCACGCTTTCTTGCACCAGCGCATTGGGCGCATGCAGCGACAAGTGGGTCGATGCCGCCCACACCACCGGCCCGGTGCAGTCATGCGGCGCCACCGGCAGCTGCCAGGCGTCGGCCATGGCGGCGATCTTGCGCGCCTCCGACAAACCACCGCACCAGCTCAGATCCAGCATGGCCACGCCGGCTACGCCCGTCTCCAGATAGTCCTTGAAGCCCCACTTATAGGACAGCGTCTCGCTGGCGCAGATCAGGGCCTTGCAGTCTTGCGCATAGGCCTTGAGCAGATCCAGGCTGTCCATGCGGATCGCGTCTTCGTGCCAGAAGGTGTTGAACTCCTCCAAAGCACGGGCGATCTTGCGGGCCATGGGCAGGCGCCACAGGCTGTGGAATTCGACCATGATGTCCATGCGATCGCCCACGGCCTGGCGGATCTTGCGGAAAGGCTCGAGCGCCGTGCTCAGGTCCTCGTTGCTGATGTACTGGCCGTGGCTGCGTTCGGCTGCCATGTCAAAAGGCCAGATCTTCATCGCGGTGATGCCCTCGGACAGCAGCGACTGCGCCACTTCGTCCGCCCGGTACAGAAAGCCCTCCAGGTCCTCGTAGGGGCCGGCGTTCTGACCCAGACCCCAGTTGGCGGTGTTCTGGTTGACGGTGCTGCGCACGTACTTGTAGCCGGCGCAGGTGTTGTAGATGCGAATCGCATCACGGCTCTTGCCGCCCAGCGCGGTGTGCACCGGCATGCCAGCGGCCTTGCCAAAGATGTCCCACAGCGCGATGTCCACCGCGGAGTTGCCCCGCGTCTCGACGCCCGATCCGCGCCAGCCCAGGTAACCGGTGATGTCGCGGTTGCGCGATTCAATCGCCAGCGGGTCGGTGCCCACCAACTTGGGCGCCACCCACTCGTGCAGATAAGCCTCGACGGCCTGTGCGCCCATGAAGGTCTCGCCCAGGCCCACCAGGCCCTCGTCGGTGTGCAGGCGCACCCACAGGATGTTGGGAAACTCCCCGAGGCGGATGGTTTCGACTTCGGTGATCTTCATGGAGGCAGCCTTCAGGCAAGCAGGTCAGGCGGGGGTCACAACGAAAAAAGGGGTCGCAAAGGCAAGCCCTTGCGACCCCTGCGCTCAGGGCATCAGCCGCCGCGCGCGCGCTTCAACGCATCGAACACGGTGTTGATCGCCTCGGCACCGATGGTCTCGCGGTGCTTGTCGTACACCGGCTTGACCGTGTCGAACATGCGGCGCTGCTCGGCGGGCGAAATCTCGTTGACCTGCATGCCCTTGGCGCGCAGGGCGGCCAGCGCCTTGTCGCTCTGGGCGCGGATGGAGGTGCGCTGAGCCTTCTGGCCTTCGATGGCCGCTTCACGCAGGGCCGCCTGCTCTTGGGGGCTCAGCTGGTCCCACAGACGCTTGCTGTAAAGCACCAGGAAGGGGGTGTAGGCGTGACGGGTGACGCTCAGAAACTTCTGCACCTCGTAGAACTTGGAGGTGTCGATGGTGACGAAGGGGTTCTCCTGGCCGTCGATGGTCTTGGTCTCCAGCGCGGTGAACACTTCGCCGAAGGCCATGGGCACAGCGTTGGTGCCCAGGGTCTTGAAGGTGTCCAGGAAGATGTTGTTTTGCATCACACGCACCTTCACGCCGTTGAAGTCTTCCACCTTGGCGACGGGGCGGCGGCTGTTGGTCAGGTTCCGAAAGCCGTTCTCCCAGTAAGCCAGGTTCACCAGGCCGGCGGCCTCGAGCTTCTGGTTGAAGTAACGACCGGCCGGGCCATCGAGCACCGCATCGGCTTCTTTTTCGTTGGCAAACAGGAAGGGCAGGTCAAACACGCCCAGTTCCTTGACGATGCCCACCAGCGGCGAGCTGGAGGTGCACACCATTTCTTGGGTGCCGGCGCGCAGGGCCTGGGTGGCCGGCAGGTCACCGCCGGCAGCACCGCCCCAGAAGGCATTGATCTTCATCTTGCCGCCGGTGCGCTGATTGAGCACTTCCTGCATGCGCTTGACGCCATCGGCCACCGGATGGTCGGCAGCGACGCCGTTGGTGAACTTGATGGTGCGCTCGGCGAATTGCGCGAAGCTCGAGGTGGCCACCAGGAGGGCGGCGGCCGCGATGGCCAGGGTTCTGCGTTTAAACATGGAGGTCTCCTTCGTTGTTGCAGGTTGGAAAAACAGTCAGCGGGAAAAGATTAACTCATCCACCATTTCAGGGGAACGAGCACGAGGCTGGGGAACATCACCAGCAGGAACAACACGAACAATTGGGCGATCAAGAAGGGCAGCACGCCGCGAAACGCCTGGTCCATCGAGATCTTCGCCACCCCGCACACCACGTTCAACACGGTGCCTACCGGTGGCGTGATCAGGCCGATGGCGTTGTTCATGATGAACAACACGCCGAAGTAGACCGGGTCGATGCCGGCGGCCTTGACCACCGGCATCAGCACCGGCGTGAGGATCAAGACCGTGGGCGTGAAATCCAGGGCGGTGCCGACCACCACGATCAGCAACATCATCACGAACATCAGCAAGATCTTGTTGTCCATGAAGGGCGAGAGCATGCGGGCCACTTCGGCCGGGATGTTGGCCACCGTGATCAGCCAGGCGCTGACCATGGCGGCTGCCACCAGGAACATCACCACGGCGGTGGTCTTGCCCGCAGAGAGAATCAAACGATAGAGCGCCGAGAATTTCAGCTCGCGATAGATGAACATGCCGACCACGAAGCTGTAGACAGCGGCCACCACCGCGGCCTCGGTGGGCGTGAACACCCCCATCTTCATGCCACCGATGATCAGCACCGGCAGTCCCAGGGCGAGCAAGCCATCGGCGGTCACCTTCAGGCGCTCACCCAGGGGCATGACCGGCGATGGTGCGACTTTCTCGCGACGGGCCAACCACCACCAGGTCAGGCCGATGGCCAGACCCATCATCAGCCCGGGGACGATGCCCGCCAGGAACAGTTTGGTGATGGAGACGTTGCCGGCGACGCCAAAGATGATGAAGCCGATCGATGGCGGAATGACCGGCGCGATGATGCCACCCGAGGCGATGAGGCCCGCGGAACGGCCGACGTCGTACCCGGCGTTACGCATCATGGGGATCAGGAGGGCTGCCAGGGCCGCGGTATCAGCCACCGCCGACCCCGATATCGAGGCCATGATGATGGCGGCGACCACCGCCACATAGCCCAGACCCCCGCGGAAATGCCCGACCCAGGCCATGGCCAGATGGATGATGCGCCGGCTCAAGCCGCCCGCGTTCATGAACTCGCCCGCCAGCAGGAAGAAGGGCACCGCCAGCAGCGGGAAGTTGTCGGCACCATCGACAAAGCGCTGCGCCAGGATCTGACTGTCGAAGGTCACCAGCGTGGACGTGGCACCCAAGTAGGCCATGAGCGCCACGCCGCAAAACAGCAAGGCATAGGCGATGGGCATGCCCAGGGCCATTGCACCGAGCAGACTCAGGAGGAAAACGGTGACGGTCATTGCGCGTCCTCCTTGACCTGCACCAATTCGGCTTCGGTGATACGGCCACTGACGATGCGCCACATGACCCGCAGGTTAAAGGCGCCCATGACCGTGGCCACCACATAGCCCATGCCGTAAATCCAGATCATGGACAGACCGACAACGGGCGAGACGTTGGTGACTTGCAGCTCATGCATCTTCCAGGTGCCCAGGAAAAACAGGCCGTTGCACAAAAGCATGAGTGCCTCGCTGATAAACAGCGCGGTCTTCTTGCCGCCGGCAGGCAGACGCTTGACCAGCGTGTCTACGCCCAGGTGGCCGCCTTCGCGCATGGCCACCATCGCCCCGATGTAGGTGAGCCAGACGAAGCAATAGCGCGCCATTTCGTCGGAGATGTTGATGCCGGAGTTGAACCCATAGCGCAACACGACGTTGCCAAACACCATCACCACCATGGCGACCATCAGGACGACGATCAACAACTCCAGGAGGCGGAAAAAACCGTCGATAACGTGTTGGAGGGCCTGCATCAGACTTTGATCTTCTTCTTGAGAGCCGGACGCGCCGACGTGGGGGTGCGAGCGGGTGCGCGCGCGGTCGCATGCGTGCCGACGGACAGGCGCGCACGGCGGGTGCGCGATGACAAGACCTCCTGAATGTCCAGGTGGGCGCCTTCGATCAGAACCCGGATGGCTTTCTCGGCGCGCCCGGGGTCGCGCGCGATCACGGCGTCGAGCACGGCGCGGTGCAGGGGCAGCGACTGGAGGGTGCCGTCTTTCTTGCGGGTGGACAACTCGAAGCTGGTGCGAAGCAGTGCGCTCAGTGCGCGGCTCATGTGCAACAGCAAGCGGTTGCCGCCCGCCCGCAGCAAGCCCTGGTGGAACTGCAGGTCGTAATGGACGTAATCACCGCCCGCATGGACGGCCTCGGTCATGCCGGCAAAGGCGGCCTGCAAGGCCGCGATGTCGGCCGCGGTGGCCCGCTCGGCGGCCAGGCGCACAGCGGCAGGCTCGACGATGCGGCGCAGGTCCTGCAAATCCTGCAGAAATTCAGGGGTGATGCCCGCGCGCGAGCGCCAGGTGATGACGTCCGGGTCGAACCAGTTCCACTGGTCTTCGGCTTGAACGCGGGTGCCGACCTTGGGGCCGGTGGTGACCAGGCCCTTGGCAACGAGCGACTTCACCGCCTCGCGCACCACCGTGCGGCTCACGCCCAACTCGGCCCCCAGCAGGGGCTCAGGCGGCAGCGACGCGCCCGGCGCGTGCCGGCCGGCGACGATGGCCTCGCCGAGCAGGTCGACGATATTGCCGTGGACGTTCTTGATGGACATGGGGGCCTTGATTTTTAATCGTATGACGATTGCGGGCCCCTCACAAGGCAAGCCGCCCCCGAGAAAACCCTTGCCATCGTGCTGGGGAACCCTGGCCAAAGATCAATTCAATTGTCTTACCATAGCACCTAAAGACAACCGCATCCTGCACGGAGACCGCATGACCCAATCCCCCCCCAAGAAGCGTGGCCCCTTGCGCAGCCAGCAATGGTTTGGCCGACAGGACCGAGACGGCTTTGCGTATCGCAGCTGGGTCAAGGGCAAGGGCGTGCCGCATGACCAGTTCGACGGACGCCCCGTCATCGGCATCTGCAACACCTTCAGCGAACTCACCCCCTGCAACAGCCATTTCCGCACCCTGGCCGAACAGGTCAAGATCGGCGTGTACGAGGCCGGCGGCTTCCCCTTGGAATTCCCGGTGATGTCGCTGGGCGAGACCCTGCTGCGCCCCACCGCCATGCTGTATCGCAACCTCGCGTCCATGGACGTGGAAGAAAGCATCCGCGGCAACCCGATCGACGGCGTGGTCCTTCTCATGGGA
>JBIKUT010000100.1:0-7137 GCA_044347465.1 Ramlibacter sp. | reverse complement strand
ACGCGTTCGCGATCGAGCGGGTAGCTGGTGCCGGCGAGGGCTGCAGCGCCCAGAGGCAGACGGTTGACGCGCCGACGCACGTCGGCCATGCGCTCGGCATCGCGCGAGAACATCTCCACATAGGCCAGCATGTGATGGCCAAAGCTTACGGGCTGGGCCACTTGCAGGTGGGTGAAGCCTGGCAGGATCACCTCGGCGTGCCGGTCGGCGATCTCGACCAGCGCTTTTTGCAACTCCGTGAGCAGGCCAGCGATCAGGTCGATCTCACCGCGCAGCCACAGGCGCACGTCGGTGGCCACCTGGTCGTTGCGGCTGCGGCCCGTGTGCAGGCGCTTGCCGGCGTCGCCGACCAACTGCGTCAGCCGCGCTTCAATATTCAGGTGCACGTCTTCGAGATCGAGCTTCCATTCGAAGGCG
The DNA here is from genome assembly GCA_044347465.1 of Ramlibacter sp. Taxonomy (GTDB): domain Bacteria; phylum Pseudomonadota; class Gammaproteobacteria; order Burkholderiales; family Burkholderiaceae_C; genus Ramlibacter. Next base: position 6,720 of record JBIKUT010000100.1, on the reverse strand, counting down.
CCAGATTCGATCTCCTGGGTGATCTGGGCCATCCCGCGGGCGATGGCGGCATGGTCGTCGGGGCGGATCACACCCTGGGCAGCCAGCATCTCGGCATGGGCCAGCGAACCCTGAATGTCCGCTTGCCACAGGCGCTTGTCGAAGAAGACGCTGGAGGTGTAGCGCTTGACGAGGTCGCTCATGGGCTCCGAGAACAGCGCCGACCAGGCCTGGGACTTTTGATCGAGTTGGTTGTGGGACATAAGAGGTGAATAATCGGCGCAATTAAATCGAAATAATTAAATTGCCAGTCCGATGAAGTTCCTGACCGAATTATCGGCTTTCCGTGACCGGGGGCCCGCCGATTGCGCCGCGCGCCTGGCCGACCTGCAGGCGCGCATTGCGCCGCACTTTCTGTTCAACACCTTGAACACCGCGATCGCGCTGATACGTCAGGATCCGGCGCGCGCCGAAGGCGTGCTCGAGGATTTGGCGGACCTGTTTCGCCAGGCCCTCGCAGATCCATCGCAGGTGGTGTGCCTGTCCGACGAAGTCGCGCTCGCGCGTCGCTATCTGCGCATTGAGCAGGCGCGCTTCGGACCCCGCCTGCGTGTGCAGTGGCGGCTGGACCCGCGCACCGACGGTGTGCGTGTGCTGCCGCTGTTGCTGCAGCCGCTGGTCGAGAACGCTGTCCAACACGGCGTGCAGCCCAGTGCGCAGGGCGCGCAGGTGCAGGTGTGCACGCAGCGGCGTGGCGACAGCGCGGTGATCACCATCCGCAACACCGTGCCGCAGGGCCCGGGTCCGGCCGGCAGTGGGCTGGCGCTGGCCAATGTGCGCGAACGCCTGCAGCTGCTGTATGACGCGCGCTGTCGTTTTCGGGCCGGCTTGTCCGCCGGCGTTTTTGAGGTGCAGATGGAGGTGCCGGCCTGAGCGGTCGGCCAGGGGAGGGACATGTTGCAGGTTCTGGTGGTCGATGACGAGGCGCTGGCGCGCTCGCGCCTGCGCACCTTACTTGGGGATTGCCGCGCGCCCGCCGCGGCCGTCGTGGCGGAGGCGGGCGATGCGGTGCAGGCCATGGAACTGCTGCATCGCCAGCATTTCGATCTGGTGCTGCTCGATGTGCAGCTGCCCGGTGCCGACGGCCTGACGCTGGCCCGCATGCTGCGTGATCGGCCGCAGCCGCAGCCGGTGGTGTTCGTCTCGGCGCATGCGGACCCTGCGGTGCAGGCGTTCGAGGTCGAGGCCGTCGACTACCTGACCAAGCCGGTGCGCCTGGCGCGCCTGCAGCAGGCGTTGCAGAAGGTGCAGCGCCTGCGACCGGCATCCGCGGTGCGATCCGAATCCCAGGTGCTCCTGATTCCGCACCGAGATCAGGTGGTGCGGCTGCCGCTGTCGGAGGTCGTCTATGTCAAGGCGGAATGGAAGTACCTGACGGTGCGCACCGTGGATCGCAGCTACCTGCTCGAGGGCAGCCTGGCCGATTTGCAGGTGCGCTATCCCGAGCGTTTCCTGCGGGTGCATCGCAACGCCCTCGCCGCCGTGTGCGCCGTGCGCGCCCTGTCACGCGCCGCTGCAGGCAGCGGGAACGACGAGGGCTGGAACCTGGTGCTCGAGGGCGTGCCAGAGACGCTGGCCGTCTCGCGTCGCCAACTGGCGAGCGTGCGCGCCGCCTTCGGAATTTCACGTTGAACAGGTGACCCTATCCGGTGTTGCGCAGGCCCGCGGCGATACCGTTGATCGAGATATGGATGCCGCGTTGCACACTCTCGTCGGAGCGCCCCGCGCGGTAACGACGCACGAGTTCAACTTGCAAATGATGCAAGGGGTCGATATAGGGAAAGCGGTGGCGGATCGAGCGTTGCAGGGCGGCGTTGCCCGCCAGCCGCTGACGTTCGCCGGTGATCATCTGCAGGGCCTCGGCGGTGCGTTGCCACTCCGCCTCGATGGTGCTGAACACGCGCTTGCGCAGGCGGGCGTCGGTCACGAGCTCCGCGTAGCGCGAGGCCAGGGCCAGGTCGCTCTTGGCCAGCACCATGTCCATGTTGGACAGCAGCGTGCGAAAAAAGGGCCAGTGCCGGTACATCTTTTGCAGCAGGGCCAGTCCGTCCTTTTTGGATTGCTCGGGCGTCTCGTGCAGGAAGGTGTGGACCGCCGTGCCAAAGCCATACCAACCGGGCAGCGTCAGTCGGCACTGGCCCCAGCTAAAGCCCCAGGGGATGGCGCGCAGGTCTTCGATGCGCTGGCCGGCCTTGCGCGAGGCGGGGCGCGAGCCGATATGGAGCTGCGCGATCTCGCGGACCGGCGTGGCATTGAAAAAGTAGTCGGCGAAGCCGGGGGTCTCGTAGACCAGTTTGCGGTAGGCGCGCATGCTGGCCTGCGACAAGACCTCGGCGGTGGCCAGGAAGGCGCGGGGCGCGGGTTGGGTCGCTTGCAGCAGCGTGGCCTCTAGCGTGGCGGCCACCAGGGTTTCCAGGTTGCGCCGGCCGATCTCGGGGTTGGCGTACTTGGAGCCAATCACCTCGCCTTGTTCGGTCAGGCGGATCTGTCCGCGCACCGTGCCCGGGGGCTGGGCCAGGATGGCGTCATAGCTGGGGCCGCCACCCCGACCCACCGTGCCGCCACGACCATGGAACAGACGAAGCTGGATCTTGTGGCTGTTGGCCAGCGAATCGAACAGTTCGACCAGCGCGATCTCGGCCCGATACAGCTCCCAGTTGCTGGTGAAGATGCCGCCGTCCTTGTTGCTGTCGCTGTACCCCAGCATGATGTCTTGCTCGGCGCCCGAGCTTTGCACCATGCGCGCGATCCCGGGTAGGGCATAGAACGCGCGCATGATCGGCGCCGCGTTGCGCAGGTCCTCGATGGTCTCAAACAGGGGCACCACGATCAGCTCGGTGCGGGCGTCTGCATCCAGGGTGCCTGTGAGCATCCCCACTTCTTTTTGTAGCAGCAGCACTTCCAGCAGGTCGCTCACGGTTTCGGTGTGGCTGATGATGTAGTGACGTATGGCCTGCGGGCCCAGGCGCGCGCGCAGGCGCCGCGCGGCCTCGAAGATGGCCAGCTCGGATTGCGTACGCTCGCTGTAAGTGGCATCGATCACGCGCAGGGGGCGCGCGTCTTGCAGCAGCTGCAGCAGCAGGTCGCGGCGCGCGGGCTCGTCCAGCGTGGCGTAGCTCGGCTCGATGCGCGCGGTCGCCAGCAACTCGGCGACCACCGCCTCGTGCTGGTCGGAGCTTTGGCGCAGGTCCAGAGTCGCCAGGTGAAAACCGAACACATCGACGGCGCGGATCAGGGGCGCCAGGCGCTGGGCGACCAGGGCCTGTCCGTGCGAGGCCAGCAGCGAATCGCGAATGGCGCGCAGATCGGCGAGCAGTTCTTCGGCGCTCAGGTAGGGGTTCTGCGGCGCCAGCGCGTGCCGCGCGGCGTCGCCGCCGGTGAACGCCTTGAGCGTGGCCGCCAGCCGCGCGTACATGCCCGCCAGGGCGCGTCGATAGGGCTCGTCCTGCCGATGTTCATTGGTGTCGGGCGAGCGCTCGGCCAGGGCGCGCATCGCAGGCGTGATCGAGACCAGGCGGGCCGACTGCGACAGTTCGCTCCCGAGCCAGTGGATCTCGGTCAGGTAATGGCGCAGGGCCACCTCGCACTGCCGGCGCAGGGCGTACTCCAGTGTCTGTGCGTTGACGTTGGGGTTGCCGTCGCGGTCGCCGCCGATCCACATTCCCATGCGCAGGAAGCTGGCCACCTGGGGCTGGCCCAGCGCACGCTCCAGGTGGTCATAGAGCTTGGGGATCTCACGCAGGAAGGTGGCCTCGTAATAGGACAGCGCGTTCTCGATCTCGTCGGCCACGGTCAGCTTGGTAAAGCGCAAGAGACGCGTCTGCCACAGTTGCATCACGCGGGCCCTTAACTGCGCCTCGTTGGCCGCCAGCTCGCGCGGGGCCAGGGCGTCGCGGGGCAGCGCGCGTGCGCGGATCTCGTCGCGCTGCGTCAGCAGGTGGGCGATGTCACGTTCGGCGTCCAGGATGCTTTTGCGCTGGACCTCGGTGGGGTGGGCGGTCAGGACGGGGGACACATAGCTGTGGGCCAGGGTCTGGGCGATCGCGCGCGGCTGGATGCCCGCCCAACGCAGGCGGGCCAGGGCCACGTCGATGCTGCCTTCTTGGGTGTCGCCGGCGCGCTCGTGGATGATGCGGCGGCGTATGTGGTGACGGTCCTCGGCCAGATTGGCCAGGTGACTGAAGTAGGTGAAGGCGCGAATCACGCGGACCGCCTGGTCCGCGGAGAGCGATTTGAGCAGGGACTTGAGCGCGCGGTCGGCCTCTTCGTCGGCGTCGCGGCGGAAGGCCACCGACAGCTTGCGTATGCGCTCGACCAGCTCGTAGGCCGGGGCGCCTTCCTGCTCGCGAATCACGTCGCCCAGCATGCGCCCGAGCAGGCGGATGTCTTCCACCAGAGGCTTTTCGTTGGTGCGGGCGCGGCGTCCCGGCGAGTCGGGTGGGGTCGGGGGCGGGCTGGCGGGCATGGCGATCGGATCCTCCGTGTGCCTCTTTGTGCTTAATTTTTCGGCATTCGCCATGCTAGCATCGCCCGATTCATTGATATGACGAACAGGTTGCGCCCTTGAGCCCTCTCGTGATTGCCACCCGCGAAAGCCGCCTGGCCCTGTGGCAGGCCGAACATGTACAGGCCCTGCTCCAAGCACGCGGCCATCAGGTGGGCCTTCTGGGCATGACCACCCGGGGCGACCAGATCCTCGATCGCAGCCTCAGTAAGGTGGGTGGCAAGGGCTTGTTCGTCAAGGAACTCGAGGTCGCCCTCGAGGAAGGCCGTGCCGACCTGGCGGTGCACTCCCTCAAGGACGTGCCCATGGAATTGCCCGAGGGCTTTACCCTGGGCTGCGTGATGGAGCGCGAGGACCCGCGTGACGCGCTGGTCTCCAACCGTTATGCCAGTCTGAACGAACTGCCTCAGGGCAGCGTGGTGGGCACCTCCAGCCTGCGGCGCGTGGTGCTTCTTCGGGCCTTGCGGCCGGACCTGCGCATCGAGCCGCTGCGTGGCAACCTCGACACCCGCCTGCGCAAACTCGATGACGGCCACTACGACGCCATCGTGCTGGCGGCAGCGGGCCTCAAACGCCTGGGCCTGGGTGCGCGCATTCGCCAGATCTTCGAGCCGTCCGAGATGCTGCCGGCCGCAGGGCAGGGCGCGCTGGGCATCGAGGTGCGCAGCAGCCGGCCCGAAGTGGCCCAGTGGCTGGCGCCGCTGGCCCACCAGCCGACCTGGCTGGCCGTGGCCGCCGAGCGTGCGGTCAGTCGTGCCATGGGTGGCAGTTGCTCGATGCCGCTGGCAGCGCATGCCCGTTTCACCGCAGGTGCCACGCTGGACCTGCGTGCGGCCTGGGGCGATCCGGAGGGCCATACCGCCCTGGTGCAGGTGCAGGCCAGTGCGCCCGTGACCGACCTGGATCAGGCCGCCACCCTGGGCCTGCAGGTGGCCGCCCAATTGCGCGCAGGCGGCGCCCACTGACTTGATCGACGCGACGGCCTCCCCGCGTGCGCCCGTGGTCTTCGTGACCCGGCCCGCACGAGAGGCTGTTCGATGGGTCGATGCCTTGCGCCAGCGAGGCCTGCAGGCCGACGCCCTCCCTCTGATCGCCATCGCCGCAGCCCCTGACTCCGGGGTCCTGCAGGGGTACCGCGACGCGCTGGCCGCCTACCGCGCGGTGATGTTCGTCAGCGCCAACGCGGTCCAGGGTTTGCTTGCGGGCCGCGATGCCCCCTGGCCAGCGGGCACGCGGGCCTGGGCCACCGGGCCGGGCACCACCCAGGCCCTGGTGGCCTCTGGCGTGCCGCCCGCGCAGGTCGATGCGCCGGGCGCGCAGTCGGCCCAGTTTGATTCCGAGGCCCTGTGGGCCCAGGTGGGCGCAGGGGTGCATGCGGGTGACCGCGTCCTGATCGTGCGAGGCGGTGATGCCAGCGGACAGCCTGCGGGGCGCGATTGGCTGGCCGCGCGTTTGGAGGCGGCCGCGGCGCAGGTGGATACGGCGGTCGCCTACATCCGCCAAGTCCCGCAGTGGGACGCCGGCCAGCGCGAGCGGGCCCAGCTTGGCGCGCGCCAGGGCGCCTGGTGGCTTTTCAGCAGCTCGGAGGGCGTGGACAACCTGGGGCGTTTGCTGCCAGGGCAGGACTGGTCGGCCGCACGGGCCTTGTGTACGCATCCGCGTATCGCCGAGGCCGCGCGCACGGCGGGGTTCGGCTCGGTGGCCACCGCGCGTCCGGGCCTGGAAGACGTGGCGGCCTTTCTACAATCAGTGGCATGAGCGACACCCCTTCCCGCGACGACGCGCCCGCCTCGGAGACTGCACCGGCCGCCGGGGTGCCCGCGCCTGCACCCGCGCCGAGCTCGCGCGCGGGCATCGTCGTGGCGCGCCCCTTGTTTTATCTGCTGCTGGCCCTGAGCCTGGGCGCCCTCGTGGCGAGCTTGCTGCTGTGGCAAAAGCTATCGGACATCCAGGAGCAGCTGGCTCGCCAGAGCGCCGATTCCGGTGCGACCGCCGTCGAGGCGCGCACGCTGGCCCGTCAGGCCCAGGAGCTCGCGCGCGAGCTCGCCACGCGCCAGGCGGTCGCTGAAAGCCGATTGGGCGAGGTGGCCCTGCAGCGGGCCCAGCTCGAGGAGCTGATGCAAAGCCTCACCCGCTCGCGCGACGAGAACCTGGTGTTCGACACCGAGGCGGCCCTG